>CAYMGK010000058.1:0-9767 GCA_964389965.1 uncultured Clostridia bacterium
TATTTCAGGCAAGGCGTCTCTATTCTTTGACTTGGGACAGATAGAGCAAAGCAGTGTGTAGACCTGACGAGCTATTGCTTTGTAGTAAGGCTTGGGAAATATTCAAAAAATTTTTCCAGGCCTTCTGTGATTCCAATGGAAATAATATCTGCCATTTTCATTACTGTAAAGAGTCTAGTGTTTTGAAGCACTAGATATTCCATAAAACCACCTACATTTACAATCCCTTTTATGTGGAAATTGCCCACTGGTGGCAAGTTTTTATTGACACCGGCACCGGGTCTTAAGGCGCCTTTGGCTATTTTAATGGTTCCTACATTTTCAGTGCGACCTAAGGAGGCGTCAATGGCTATTATAAAAGAATTTTCGTAAGTATTTTGTAATTCATCTAATACCTGCACAAGGTTTGTAGCATGAACGGGTTTTTCCAAATTACCCAATACTTTAGCGTGCCGACAGTTTTTATGAAGACTTTCCCCTACAAGTGGTCCTAGAGAATCACCTGTGGATCTGTCAGTGCCAATACACATTATAATTAATGGAACTGGGGTATATGTATCAATAAGGGTTTTGACAAAATAATCCCGAAACACTTTGTGTGCCGAAGGGGAATTTATGTGAATGCGAAAATCCCTGTGCTCGTGGCAAATGTTTTTAAGTAACATGGCTGTCCTCCTGAGGCAATTTACAATATTATATGTAAGCCTATAATAGGGTATTCATATTAAATTATGTGTCATAGTTTCAAATTTTAATCATATCTATGAGGTAAATAACTTATATTTGAAATAACCGATGTATTTTTCGGTGTTTTTTGATTATAAGGAGGTTTTTGGAAATCTAAATCGAATGGTATATATATCGTGGTGATCCCGGCTCCTTTTACGAGGTGATAAAAAATGAGTGGGAGGTTTTTATCAAAGGTCTCATTATTTTCCGGGCTTCTGCTTGTACTGGTTTTGGTCATTGCACTTATAAATGGTTCTAATCCAATTGGTTTTTCAAAAAATGCACTGTTCCGGGCGAAAGCACCTGAAACAATACTTGAAGTGCCGGGAGAACTTGCTTGGGCAGGAGGAGATACCTACTATAACTACGATAAAGGCAATTTAAAGAAAATACGGCAAAATGGCGAAGTTATTTGGGATACTGTATTAAAGGACAAACTTCTTTGGATGGGGCCAGAGGGATTAGTCTATTCTAAAGATGATACTTTTTTTGTTTTGGATACAAACGGAGAACCGGTCTATGAAAAATCGAATTTTTTGAATGACCCCCGGATTTTATGTGTTCAAAAACAATACCTACTACTATCCGGTAAGTCAGAAGATGTGGAGTATGCGATGCTTTTAAACAAATCAGGGGACATTGTCTGGCAAGTGCCTTTACACGGTAGTATAATATCCGGAAGCATTCACCCAAAGGGAATATATGCTGCACTGAATATTATCGATGATAAGGCGACCTTTAGAATTGCTATAGTGAACTTTATAGGGGAAATTTTGTGGGAAGAAACATTTTCCGATTCCGTATACCAAGTTAAAACTGTAGATGGAGGCATTGGTGCTATTCTAGCTGACAAAGCACTACTTGCAGATACTAAAGGTCGGCATTTATGGGAATATTGTTTTAAAGGGCAGGTGCTGAGAGGGGATATAGGGGATGATGGTTTTATAACTGCAGTAATCAAGGAAGTAGCAAGTTATTTAAGTCAAGAAGTCCATTTAAAAATCATGACATTAACCCCAAACGGAAATATTGTGTGTTCTTACAGCCTTGACGACACCCCGAATTTTGTTAGAAAGTCAGATGACTTTTTATACTTAGTGGATGATTACGGTATTATGATTTTATCTAAAGAAGGTCTTTTGGTGTCAAATATCGTATTAAGAAATGTTACGAAATTGGTCCCGGCAGAGCCAAATCACATAATAGCAGTTCAACATAATAAAAGCAGTTTAATCCAAAATTCCCATGGGAGGTAATTCAGTGAACTGGATAGATATTGTTTTGCTGATAGTTTTTATAAAAAATACAGTTCAAGGCTTTTCCCGTGGGGTAATTCTATCTGTATTTAAGGTGGCAGGTATTATCGTAGCACTGTATGTGGGGGTTTTTTATAGGGATTTGGCAGTTGGATTTTTGAAAGAACAATTTGCAATGGATAAATTCTTAAGCGGCATTATGTTCTCACCTACCATAGTAGATAATGGGACTCTTGATGTGTTAAATATCGAGGGTATTGCGGAGTTGGCTTTAAGCGCAATTGGGTTTTTTTTGCTCTTTCTAGTTGTTCAAATAATATTTTCTGTAATAGCATATTTCATCAATGGACTTGTCATAATATCACGTCTTACACCATTTAATAGAGTGTTAGGGGCCTTATTTGGGATGGCATATACAGCCTTATTGTTTGCACTTTTAAGTGCGGTGGTGTCTCCATTCCTCCTAGCCTTCCCCGGTAGTTTTTTAAACGAGGGATTCGGCACTTCCTATATCTTAAATCATCTAAACTTTTTGGACTTTATAAGTCCAATTGTGGTAAAATTAATATAATAACTGAGGTGTTTATTTTGAATGAAGTAATTCGAGTTTACAACAACATAGCAAACCGATTACCTTCTTTTGCAATACCGCTTTTCAGAATTGCTACAGTGCTATTTATATCCGTATTTTTTATAAAATTTTCCGAAGGCATTGTTTCAAAGATTTTGTCAATAAATGGTCATAAGAAATTGCGCCTTGATGAAAACAAGAGAAAAACCCTTGCCGGTCTTTTAAAAAGCATTCTCCGATATGTTACATACTTCACGGCGGCAATAAATATTTTGGAAATAGTAGGTGTAAAGACGGCTTCACTGCTGGCTGCCGCAGGTATCGGTGGTCTTGCGGTGGGCTTTGGAGCCCAGAATCTGGTAAAAGACGTTATTTCTGGATTTTTTATTATATTTGAGGACCAGTACAATGTTGGGGATTATGTTGAGGCCGCTGGAGTTGCCGGTGTAGTCGACGAGGTCGGTCTTCGGACAACTAGACTAAGGGATTTTGGAGGCCAGTTTCACATCATACCAAACGGCGAAATTGCACTTGTGACGAATCACTCCCGTGGAATCAAACGTGCTTTGGTAAAAGTGAAAATAGCCTATGAGGAGAACTTTGACAGGGCTTTAAAGGCATTAGAAGAAGTTTGTAAGGATGTAAAGGCAAAGCGAAAGGAAATAGTTGAAGGGCCTATGATATTGGGTGTCACTGATTTAGGTTCTACGGAAGTAGTTGTCACCCTTTTGGCACGTACCGTTCCCATGCAACATTGGAGTGTGGAGCGGGAATTGCGCAAAGCTGTTTTGGATAAATTTGAGCAGGAGGGCTTAGAAAAACCCTATCCACGGCTAGTTTATATTAATTGGGAGAATAAGGAGGGAGGTTTTTGACTTTTAATATAGGTGATGTGGTACAGATGAAAAAAAAGCATCCCTGTGGCAGTGACCAATGGCAAATATGGCGTATGGGCATGGATTTTGGGATAAAGTGCCTGGGATGTGGCAGGAAAGTGATGATACCGAGACGAAGGTTTGAAAAAGGTGTTAAAAAGATTGTGGCAACGGAAAAAACCCGTCTTGAAAACCAGTAAAATTAGTGATATAATGCGTTTGAACATATCTATTTATACATCTTCGCTCCATGAAAATGGGGCCGATTAAGTCCGTGGAGGTGAAAGCGAATGAGACAATATGAGACTATTTTTATTGTTGACCCTACATTTGAAGCTGATGCCATAGAAGAGGTTGTGGAAAGATTCAAAAGTTTAATAGTAGACCAGGGTGGCAAAGTTACTGAAGTAGATGAATGGGGCAAGCGCAGACTCGCCTATCCCATCAATGACCATTGGGAAGGCTATTATTTTTTAATGCACTTTGCCGCAAATCCTGAAACAGCCCAAGACCTTGAAAGGGTTTACAAGATCACAAATGGTTTAATGAGATATCTTATTATCAAAAAAGAAAAATAAGAGGTGGGAAACCTTGCTTAACAGAATTATTTTGATAGGGAGGCTCACAAGGGATCCGGAACTAAGATTCACACCGGCTAATGGAGTGCCGGTGACTAATTTTACCTTAGCTGTTGACAGGCCTTTTTTAAACCAAAAAGGTGAACGAGAAGCTGATTTTATCAGGATTGTGACATGGCGGAAACTTGCGGAAACCTGCGCCAATAATCTAGGTAAGGGGAGATTGGTGGCAGTGGATGGCCGGTTGCAAATCAGGTCTTATGAGGGCCAGGATGGTCAGCGCAGGTATATGACAGAAGTAGTGGCTGATACTGTGCGATTTTTAGATAGACCTAAAACTGATACTGCGGAACCAGGTATTGACAGTGTGGATGCAGATTTTAGCTTTGATCCCGGTACAGATGAAATTGAGGGAGATGGAGTGCCCTTTTAGCGAAAGGAGGAATAAAGTTTGAGGCCGAGGCGTTCAAGAAGAAAAAAAGTGTGCAGTTTTTGTGTTGATAAAATAGATTATATTGACTATAAAGAATATGGCCGTTTACGAAAGTTTATCACAGATCGCGGCAAGATCCTACCTAGGCGTATTAGCGGCAATTGTGCTAAACATCAGAGACAACTCACCACGGCAATTAAAAGAGCGAGAAATATCGCCCTAATACCATTTGCAGCAGAATAGAGAGGGTCTTCCCTCTCTTTTTTTAGCACAAAAGGAGGAAAGTTTCATGAACACGAATCGCACAAAGTCTTTGGTAGAAGGGGCTTTACTCGCTGCCATAAACGTAATATTAAGTATCTTGGCAATATATATGCCAATACTCGGAACATTTGCTACCTTAGTATGGCCAGTGCCCATTGTCATACTTGGAATAAGGCATGGGCTTAAGACAAGCATCCTTTCAACAATTGTGGCAGGTATATTTGTAGCCATACTAAGTGGGCCTTTCCATGCTATAACTATTGTAGTGAGCTTTGGCCTTATTGGAATTGCAATTGGTTGGTCCGTAAATCGAAATTTATCATCATTCAAAGTGTTAAGTATAGGAAGTGCCGCCTCATTAATTTCCAAAATAGCGCTGGTCTTTATCAGTATGTTCATGATGGGCATAAATCCCCTTACGGAGGAGGTCACTATTTTAAAGGAATCTCTTTCAATGGCAGGGGACCTTTATCAAAAAATGGGCATGGATCCTAAAGCTGTTGAAACCACCATTGAAGGCTTTACCAGAAGTCTCGATCTTCTGCCACTTATTATTCCGGGAATATTTATAATGGCATCTATTCTCGATGCGTTTTTGACCTATATAGTCACTAAGGCCGTGCTCTCGCGAATGGGAGAAAAACTTAAGGATTTAACGCCTTTCTGGTTGTGGAGGTTCCCTGACTATACAGTGGCTTTTTTCTTACTAGGTAATCTCCTCGTACTTTTGGAAACATATTGGCCGGTAGGTGTGTTGAGAGCTATTGGGATGAATTTAGCTTTGGTTTTCGGAATTACACTTTTTGTACAAGGTTTTTCCCTTCTGGCGTTTTATTTAGGAAAATTTAATGTGGGGAAAATCCTTAGAGTTTTGATAACTTTTTTTGTGTTGTTCAATCCTTTATTTTTGCAAATACTTTTTTTAGCAGGGTTGTTCGATGTTTTGTTTAATTTCCGCAAGATATATTGATTTAAAAAATATACAGGCCACGCTTTAAAAAGGACTTTCTACATGGGGATCAGCTGTTAATCATATGAAAGAAGGTGGAATATCGTGAAGATTATCTTATTAGAAGATGTAAAAAAACTCGGTAAAAAAGGAGACTTGGTGGATGTAGCTGATGGCTATGCCAGAAATTACTTGTTTCCAAGAGATCTAGCTGAAGAAGCAACTGCGGGAAAAATAAAACAATTAAAAAAGGAAAAAGCCGCATTAGAAGACAGAAAGGAAAAAGAAAAAGAACAGGCCCAAGAAATTGCGGAAAAGCTTTCTAAAGCGGAAGTTTCATTAAAGGTGAAGGCGGGAGAACAGGGAAAGTTATTTGGATCAGTTACAACAAAAGATATTTCTGAAGCTTTAAAGAAGCAATGTAAGATTGAAGTTGATCGGCGTAAAATAGAACTTTTCGAGCCCATAAAGACACTGGGAGAGCATAAGGTTGACATAAAACTTTTCCCGGAAGTGGTAGCTAGCCTGACATTAAAGATTATTAAAGGGTGATTTTATGAATAACCTTAAAGTGCCCCCTTATAATTTAGAAGCTGAGCAATCAGTGCTTGGATCAATGCTGCTGTCCCCTGATGCCATTATGGTAGCAATGGAGCAGCTTCGATCCGAAGATTTCTATAAAGAATCTCATAGGCGTATTTTTGAAGTGATAGTTAAACTTAATGAGGATCGAGAACCAGTTGATCTTATTACAGTTACAGAAGTCCTAAGATCTGGCAAGATACTGGAACAGATAGGTGGTGTTACTTACCTTACAAATCTGACGGAAACAGTACCTACTGCCGCTAATATTGCCCACTATTGCAAGATAGTCGAGGAAAAAGCGCTTATAAGGCGTTTAATCAACACTGCTTCCGGCATTTTATCAATGGCATATGACTCGAAAAACGAGATAAACGAACTTTTAGATGAGGCAGAACGAAGAATTTTCGATATTGCACAAAAACAACGGGTTGAAAATTTTCATCACATAAAAGATATTTTGTTTGATACTTTTGAGCGGATAGAGGAATTATATAATTCCGAAAGCGGTATAACCGGAGTTCCCACAGGTTTCCCTGATATTGATGAAAAAACTTCAGGCTTCCAGCCATCAGACCTTATCCTAATTGCCGCCCGACCAAGTATGGGCAAAACTGCCCTTGCCCTGAATATTGCTCAAAATGCTGCTATTCGCTTTAAAATTCCAGTGGGTATTTTCAGTTTGGAGATGTCGAAAGAGCAGTTAGTGCAGCGCATGCTTTGCTCAGAATCCAATGTAGACAGTCACAAACTGAGGACAGGGAGACTCAATGAAGATGACTGGCCAAGACTGGCACAGGCCATGGGGCCTTTATCAGAAGCACCGATATACATAGATGATACCCCCGGTATTTCATCTTTAGAGTTGAGAACAAAAGCCCGGCGACTCAAAGCGGAAAAGGGCTTAGGTCTTGTAATAATAGACTATCTCCAGCTTATGTCCGGTCGAGGTAATTCCGAAAATCGACAGCAGGAAATTTCCGAAATATCCCGTTCCTTAAAGGCGCTTGCTAGGGAACTTTCATTACCGGTGGTTGCACTATCACAGCTTTCAAGAGCACCTGAGATGAGATCAGATCACAGGCCCATATTGAGTGATCTGCGTGAATCCGGTAGTCAAGAACAGGACTCCGATTTAGTAGCATTTTTGTACAGGGATGATTATTACAATCCTGACAGTGAGAAAAAAAACATTGCCGAAATCATCATAGCAAAACAGCGCAATGGCCCTACTGGCACTGTGGAACTCGTATGGCTATCTAAATTTACTAAATTTGCCAGTATGGAAAGATTCCGACAGAGCCAAGTCGTGTAAAATAAGGATAAAGATCATGTATTGTCTATTTTACTCACCGGGGTAGAGCATAATAGGGGGCCGGACATCTGCGGTTTGCCTCCTGCTGTGGAATTTTTTACGAGATTGCCCGACTATCGGTGATAATTCTTCGGCTACTTCTGTTTTGTATCCGATATCAGAGGGTTTTATAACAAACTTTCCAAAATCTATTGATGTGGTTTTAGATTTTACCATTATTATTCCTCCCTTGAATTCTATTTATAATGGTCCCTTATATATTATCTCGACAATCTAAATATGTATTCACTGAAATCGAATTTCACTTCCATTGTAATATTTATGTGCACTGAGTTTTACTTTTGGAAGAATTCCTACACAGGAATCAAAATTTCAATATCATAAAACGCCATATAGGTTGTGAAAGTAGGGAAAGTAATGCAAAAAAGATATGATGTGATCATAGTTGGTGCTGGACCTGCAGGTATATTTGCTGCTTTAGAATTAGTAAAAGAGGCGCCTGAGATGTCCATATTAATAATTGAAAAAGGGAAAGACATTCATGATAGGTGTTGTCCCTCTAAGGAAAATAACATAGAGTGTTTACACTGTAAGCCCTGTTCCATTGTAAACGGATGGGGTGGTGCAGGGGCCTTTAGTGATGGTAAGTTCACCATGACAACGGAATTTGGCGGTTGGCTTGATGAGTATATTTCGAAAAAGGAAGTCCTAGATCTCATTTACTATGTTGACAAAGCATATTTGGATTTTGGAGGCACAGAGATAATTTACGGTAAAAAAGACGAAAGGATCCGTGCATTGCAACAAAAAGCCGCAACTACAGATTTGAGATTAATACAGGCTGAGTTAAAACATCTGGGTACGGAAAAGTGTTGGAATATATTAAAAAACATGAAGGATTATCTCGATCCTAAAGTTGAAATAAAAACATGCACAGATGTGAAACATTTACTTGAAAAAGACGGGGAGATATCAGGTGTTGAAGTATCAAGTGATGAAAGATATTTTGCAGACTATGTTGTAGTAGTCCCAGGTCGGGAGGGTGCCGAGTGGTTTACAAATGAGGGTAAGCGTTTAAAACTGGATATGTCCATTAATCCAGTGGATATAGGAGTGAGAGTTGAAGTTCCTGCCGCTGTATTGGAGCATTTAACAGATGTTGTTTATGAATCAAAGTTGATATATTATTCAAAGTCCTTTGATGATAAGGTCAGGACTTTTTGCATGAGCCCTTACGGGGAAGTTGTTATGGAAAATAACAGTGGCCTTATCACTGTCAATGGCCACAGTTACACAGACCGCAGAACATCTAATACTAATTTTGCATTACTTGTGAGCAAGACCTTTACAGAACCCTTTAAAGAACCAATCTCCTACGGCAAATACATAGCATCTTTAGCCAATATGTTAGGTGGTGGAGTGCTTGTTCAGCGCCTCGGAGATTTGCTATCAGGTAGAAGATCCACACCTGAGCGGATAAAACGTGGTTTGGTGGAACCTACCCTTGAAAAAGCCACTCCTGGCGATTTGAGCTTAGTATTGCCTTATCGCCATATGATAAGCATTTTAGAAATGTTAAAAACAATGGACGGACTTGCACCAGGTGTGAACTCACATCATACACTATTATATGGTGTCGAAGTAAAATTCTACTCATCTAGACCTTTATTAACTTCTAATATGGAGACACAGATAAAAAACCTATTTGCCGCTGGAGATGGAGCCGGTGTAACCCGTGGCCTTGCACAAGCGTCTGCCTCAGGAGTTTTGGCGGCAAGGGGCATACTGTCAAGGTGGCTTAAGTGAGAAAATATGTTAAAAGATTAGAATTACAGCAGGAATCTAAAACCCCAAAGTAAAGACATATAATCGGTACTGGGAATATTCTGATGAATTGATGCTTGCACTAACTGATAAATAATTTTAGAAAAAAGCAGGATTTTCGCATTTAATGTCGAATACTACTATTATTAAATCATTTTAAAAGTATTTTGGGCGTATGTAAGTAGGATGTACCAAAAGTAATCAGTATATTCAGGGTAGTGTAATTGAGAACGACGAAGATAAAAATTCAAAAAACAAAGAAGGATTTTTGGATTTTATCTAGAATATATCATTTAATAAATTTAAATAGGGAAAGCGCCACTCATCAATGATGAGTACTATAATTACAAGATTTACATGCTTCTATCGTGCCTGCATGAATACGGAAACA
>CAYMGK010000059.1:0-8237 GCA_964389965.1 uncultured Clostridia bacterium
TTAATATGGGCATAGTACTTCAAAATCTAGGGAAAAGGGTTCTTTTAATTGACGCAGATTTGGGACTAGCTAATATTGATGTAATAACAGGACTATACCCAAAATACAATCTTTCACATATATTATCCATTGGCAAACCCATCCAAGACGTGATTATAAGCGGACCAATGGGTATATCCATACTTCCGGGGGCATCCGGCATATATGACCTTGCTAATATTACAGATACGGAACTGAGATTGCTGATTGATAGTTTTAGTAGTATTGCGGACGCTTTTGATATTATAATAGTTGATACTGGTGCAGGAATATCCCAAAATGTCATTAATTTCATACGCTCTTCAAATGAAATAATTGTCGTGACTACCCCTGAACCCAGTGCTGTGACTGATGCTTATGCTCTTATAAAAATTGCATACAAGTATTGTGATAACATACATATTGTAGTAAACAAGACAGAGAATTATAAAGAGGCAAAATACACCATGGAAAAGCTATTAAAAGTAGCGAAAAAGTTTTTAAATATAAAGATAAATTATCTTGGTTTTATTCTTGAGGATAAACTAATTTACAAATCAAATATGGCTCAAATCCCCTTTTCCGTTAAATATCCAAATGGTTTGGGGGCCAAATGTCTGACCAATATCAGTAAAAGGCTTATATATGGAAAACAAGGGTCAGCTGAAACTAATTTGACTGTAGATAGTTGGTTTATAAAGCTTATGTCATTCATTAAAACAAATGTGGGGGGCCATATAATTGAATGACGATTTCTTAAAAATCGGAATGAAATTAACTATTGTAATACAAAGAGAAAACGAAGAGTTATTTTTCCCCTCAAAAATTGAGGATATTAAAGAAGACCAAGTAGTGTTAGGAATGCCTATTAAAAAAAGTAAAACCTTTTTTGTAGGTATAGACGAAAATATAAGTATTTATTTTTCAAGAAAAGGTTCTTTTTACTGTATAGACGGTGTAGTAAAAGGTAAAAAGTATTACCCGATTCCGATTATCACAATGCATCCCCTAGGCCCCCCATATAAAAAACAAAAGCGAGATTATTATAGGTTAAAAATCTCTTGTGAAACATATATAAAACCAGATACCTGTGACGATTGGATTAAAGGGTACACTCAAGATATAAGTGCGGGTGGTGTTAAATTTTCTTATCCAAACAAAATAAAAAAAGGCAGTTTTATCGAAATGATAATTCCCGAAATTTTGGGTGAGATGGTTTTGAAGGCAATAGTTATCCGAACAGAAAGAATTAGTCCAAGGAAAATAAATCCCTATGATATTGCGGTGGAGTTTACAAATATGACCGAACATATCCGCGATAAAATTTTTAAATTCATATTTACCAAACAAAGGGAACTTAGGGTAAAAGGTGTAGAGTAATTACAGATGCCTTAGCTTTTCAATGAATAAATAATAGGGGTGAAAAAATGCACAATCAATATTTAGATGTCTTTTTAGAAGAAGCTAAAGAGCATATAGACAACCTTAATAAATATCTTTTAGAATTAGAAAACAATCCTACTCAAGAAATTGTTGACGAAATATTTCGTTCTGCCCACACTTTAAAAGGTATGTCAGGTACTATGGGTTATGTTCAGCTTTTGGAATTAGCCCATGAGATGGAGAATGTGCTGCAAAAGGTAAGAAGCCACGAAATAAATATTAATACACAAATTATTGACACCCTCCTACGTTGTGTTGATGTTCTTGAAAAGCTGATCAGTGATATTGAAGAATACGGCAAGGAAAAACAACGAGACATACATGTGATAATAAACCAGTTAAAAGGTAAAAACAGTTATCATTTAAAAGGCACAAGAACAATAGTAGAAGGAAATGAGAAAGACTACGATTTTAACGAATATGAGGCCAGATTAGCCCGTTTGGCATTAAAAGAAGGGTTCTACATATGGGAAGTTAGTATAGAACTTGTTGATGAATGCCTATTAAAGTCGGCAAGAGCCTTTTTAGTTTTTAAGACTCTTGAAAGGTTTGGCGATATTATCAAAACAGAACCAATAGTCCAAGATATTGAAGATGAAAAATTTGATGATAAGTTTACTTTGTTTTTGATTACTTTACAGAACAAGGAAGAGATATTTAAATCTTTAGAAACTGTATCAGAATTAAGTAATATTGAAATTAAGGCTATTGGTCCAAAGTCAATAGCAATTGAAGAAGCAAGTATAGATAAAGATATAAGTGATTTTAAGATGCCTAAAACTTCTTATTTTACACATATGAAATCAAAAGGCTTTGACAGTATTAGAAAAACCAGCAAAACTTTGAGGGTAGATATTGAACGCCTTGATATTTTGATGAATCTTGTTAGCGAATTAATCATTATAAAAACGCGATTAAATGATATCGATAATGAAAATATCCATCAAGCTCGTCATGAAACCATTGAGTATCTCGAACGAATTACTTCTAACCTTCATGATGCTGTAATGAAGGCAAGGATGGTTCCTATAGAAAATGTGTTCAATAGATTTCCAAGAGTTGTGCGAGACTTGGCCCGAGAACTTTCAAAAAAAATCAACCTATTAATTGATGGCGCCGAAACTGAGCTAGATAGGACAATAATTGATGAAATAGGGGACCCATTAATTCACCTTATTCGAAATGCGGCTGATCACGGTATTGAAAGTCCCCATGATAGGGTTGCTAAAGGTAAGCCGGAGCATGGGACTATTGCGTTAAAAGCCTATCATGATGGAAATAACGTGGTTATTGAGGTGTCAGATGATGGCAAAGGAATCAATCCAAATTATGTGCTTAAAAGAGCTATAGCCCAGAACCTAACAAATGAAGAACAATCGAAGAATCTTAATGAACACGAGATAATATCTTTTTTATTTGAACCCGGATTCAGTACCACAAATGAAGTTACTGATGTATCGGGGAGGGGGGTAGGTTTGGATGTAGTAAGGACTAAAATTGAATCCCTTGGCGGTTCAATCGAAATCGATAATAAGCGAGATATAGGCACAACATTTCAAGTCAGATTACCACTTACGCTAGCGATTATCCAAGCTTTAATGGTAATGGTCGGAGGGGAAAAGTATGCTATTCCGCTTAGCTCTATTAAAGAAACTATTATTGTTTCGAGAGCGGAAATAAAAAAAGTTCAAAAAGGCGAAGTGATATTGTTAAGGGGGAATATAATCCCTATAATAAGGCTAAACAAACTCCTAAACATTAAGGATTCAGATAATCCGGAAAATTTAACATTGGTAATAGTTAAAAAAGGAGAGAAGGACATCGGTTTAACTGTGGACAACCTTATAGGCCAACAAGAAATAGTAATTAAAACACTTGGTGATTTTTTTGATGATATTAAATTTATTGCGGGAGCCACTATACTTGGCAATGGAGAGGTAGCCTTAATATTAGATACAAGTAAATTAGTTTAAGGGGGAATTCAAATGACAGAAAGCGTGCGGCAATTTGTAGAGTTCAAAATAGGCGAAGAAGAATATGGTATAGATATTTTACAGGTTAAGACAATCGAAAGAATGATGCCGATAACTAGGGTACCCAAAGCACCCGCATTTGTTGAGGGGGTTATAAATTTGCGTGGGGAGATAGTTCCGGTTATAGATTTAAAGAAAAGATTTGATTTACCACTTAGTGAAATAACAGATGATACAAGAATAATTATAGTGTCGGCGGAAGATATAACGATGGGTATGATTGTTGATTCAGCAACAGAAGTTGTTCAACTTACTAGCAAGGCAATCGAGCCGGCACCGCCGATTACCGGCAGTATAGAATCGGATTATCTCGAAGGTGTAGGGAAAATCAATGAAAAATTATTGATATTACTTAATGTCGGCAAACTTTTAAAACCACAAGAAATAAGCCGACTAGCCCAAATGTGAGGGTGAAGTGAATGTATACCGACAAAGAGATTGACGCGCTTCGAGAAGTTGGGAACATTGGAGCGGGTAATGCCGCAACGGCCTTATCAATGATGTTAGCAAAAAAGATAACACTTAAGGTCCCTGAAATAAAAATAATCCCTTTTGATGACGTTTCCAAATCAGTGGGCGGGCCGGAAAAACTTGTAGTAGGGATTTTCATGCGCATCAATGGGGATATAGACGGGAATATATTAATTGTTATACCGAAACAGGATGCATACGGTATGACTGAAACATTATTGAATACAAAAAGAAATAAAAGCTGGAATTTTACTGATATGGAGAAATCTGCACTAACGGAGCTCGGTAATATAGTGGGGAGTTCATATATAGGTGCATTATCTGGCTTCACCGGTCTTTCATTGAAAATCTCAGTTCCAAGTTTTGCTTTTGACATGGCCGGGGCAATTTTGAGTTTTCCACTCAGCTTATATGGATATATGGGTGACACGGCATTTTTAATTGACACCGAGTTTGCCGAAGGCCCAGCGGGAATTAGATTTCATTATCTTTTGATTCCTGATGATGAATCATTAAAACTGCTTTTAGGCGCTATTGGAGTGAGCAACATTGAGTGTAACAATCCGAGTAGGTATGGCGGAATATAAAGTGGCAAAATCCCCGGCTACTCTTATAACTTTGGGCTTAGGTTCATGTGTTGGAGTTGTTTTATATGACAATTTTAAAAAAATTGGTGGATTGGCTCATGTAATGCTTCCCGATAGCAAACTTAGCAGTAAAAACGACTACAATCCGGGTAAATTTGCTGATACCGCTATAGATGCATTAATACAGGAGATGTGTAAGCTTGGTGTAAATCAAAGAAATATAGTCAGTAAAATAGCCGGAGGGGCTCAAATGTTTCAAATTAGATCAGAAAACAATATTATGCAAATAGGAAGAAGGAATGTGGAAGCTGTTAGGAGCAAACTAAACCAACTAAGTATACAAGTGTCAGCAGAAGATGTTGAGGGCAACTATGGTAGGACAATAGAGCTCTTTTGTGAAACCGGAGAGCTCGCAGTTAAAACCATAAGTCATGGGATTAAGGTCCTCTAGTATGAGGTGACAGGATGCAAAGCGAAAATGTTGAGAGATTATGGTTAATTTACAGTAATACCGGTGATAGCAGCATTAAGACAAAAATTATTGAAAACTATTTTCCATTAGTTAGGCATATTGTTAGCCGCATGAATGTAAATCTTCCGTCATATCTTGAATATGAAGATCTGATAAGCTATGGCATATTCGGACTAATGCAGGCTGTTGAAAGATATGATGCAAAAAAAGGAATTAAATTTGAAACTTACGCCTATGCTCGTATTAAAGGTTCAATTATTGACGAACTTAGGAAAATAGATTGGGTTCCACAGGGAGTGAGAAAAAAGGCAAGAAAACTCCAAAATGCATTTTCAGAATTGGAGCAACATTTCGGGCGCTCAATATCTGATGAGGACATTTGCGACTATTTTGATATTACAAAGGAAGAGCTCCAAAAAACATATGCGGAAATAGCGGCCCTTTATGGTATTTTATCTTTTGATGAACTAATAGGTTATGAAGCCACCGATAAACCTTCAAATCTACCGGATGTCCAAGCGGAAAAAGAGGAAATTAAAGATATACTTGGAAATGCCATAAATAAGTTACCGCCTCGGGAAAAGCAGGTAGTGACCCTTTATTACTATGAAGGATTGAATTTTAAGGAGATAGCGCAAGTTTTAGAATTGACTCAAGGCAGGATTTCTCAACTTCACACAAAATCAATCTTAAGATTAAGAGGACATTTAAGTAAAAAGCGATTAAGACCATGAAAAGGCAGGTGAAATGATGAAAACAAATAAAACAATAAAACAGGCAAGCAAAAAGACAAATATTGAAGATACTAAAAAAGAAGTAGAAACAGGAATAAACACCACTTCAATGGACGGTATTAAAGGAAAAGAACATATTGAAGATGCGAAACTAGAGATTAAAATAGGTAGAAATAAAATGCGTGCCAGCATATGTTTAGTCCCACCAAAAGGTGGAAAAATGCTTACAATTAAAGATGTTTTGGAAGGGCTAAAAGCAAAAGGTGTAAACTATGGTATTGATAAAAAGATTATTAAAAGTGTTATAGATGAAAAGATATTTAACACTTATGTTGATGTAGCTTTTGGGTTATCACCCGTTGACGGTAAAAATGGGTATACAAAGTATCATTTTGATTTACAAAGGAATTTAAAACCCAAATTATTGAAAAATGGGACCGCTGACTACTACAATCTGGACTTAGTAATTAACGTAAAAAAAGGAGACTTACTTGCAGAAATTACTCCACCTACTAAAGGCATACCTGGTAAAACAACGACAGGCGAGGTAATACCTGCGAAGAATGGTAGAGAAGCAAAAATACGCATTGGCAAAAATGTTGTTGTTTCCCAAGATGCTTTAAAAATGTATACAGAAATTGACGGGCAGCCTATTTTAGAAGATGGTAGACTCAGTGTTTTGCCTGTTTTAGAAGTTAAAGGTGATGTGGGGCCTGCTACAGGTAATATTGATTTTTTAGGAAGTGTTATAGTTTTTGGAAACGTAAAAAGTGGATTTACTATAAAAGCTAGTGGAGATATTGAGATTAATGGAATTGTCGAAGCCGCTAAAATTGAAGCTGGCGGAAATATAACAGTCAAAAGGGGAATTCAGGGGCAAGGCAAAGGTTTTTTAAAGGCGTCTAAGGACTTTAAAACAAGGTATATTGAGAATGCAAAAGTTGAGGCCGGTGAAAATATTAACATTGATGAAGCTTCAATGCACAGCCACCTTTTAGCTGAAAAAAACATAATAATTGAGGGAAGGAGAGGATTAATTGTTGGGGGCACGGCGAGAGCCAGTGAAAAACTTATCGCAAAAACAATTGGATCACCGATGTCCACTTATACGGAAGTAGAAGTTGGTATAAGCCCGACTTTAAAAAGGACCCACAAAAACGTAAGTAATAGGCTTAAGGCTTTAAAAACGGATTTGCTTAAAATAAACAAGGCCCTCAGTGCATTAAAC
Organism: uncultured Clostridia bacterium; assembly: GCA_964389965.1. GTDB lineage: Bacteria > Bacillota > Thermosediminibacteria > Thermosediminibacterales > Tepidanaerobacteraceae > DUNY01. Next base: position 6,987 of record CAYMGK010000059.1, read on the forward strand.
AGATTAAAGCAAAATGATTTATTAACTAGAGATAAACGAATTTTGCTTGAAAAATTAATACATACTCAAAAAAAACTAGAGGAAGAGCGTTGGGGACTTACAAAAGAAAAAGAAAGACTTGATTTAATAATATCTTACTCTGGTAAGGCGAGTGTCTCAGCTTTAAATATATGCCATTCAGGTGTAAACATTATAATTGGTACTGCTAGTTTAAAAATAAGAGATAAAATCAAATATGTTACTTTCTATAATTATGAAGGCCAAATAAAATTTGGTCCTTATGAAGGATAGGTGCTTTTTATGACTGTAGGCCCTATAGATCTTCAAGTAATAGTGCCAAAAGCCACTGAAGTGTCAAAATTTCAACATTCCCTAAAAGAAAACAAAGAAGCGCAAAAGAATATCTTAACTACTGGTTTTCAAGAACAGCTCCAGACCTCTAAGCATAAGGTTAATAAACGCACTAGAGCAGAGAAGGCAAAAATTTTAAAAGATCAAAGCAAATCTAAAAAAGATGATGCAAAGAAAAAACAAAACAAGAAACGCAAGAAAAAAAAGGTTAACCTCAAAAGATCATCTGGTCACCGTTTTGATATTAGAATTTAAATCATTAAATACTACCCGATTGAAAAAAATATCCATTTTATACAGTATATGACCAAATTTTATAAGTAAAAAAACGCAAATTTTTTTAGACACTACATAATGATACAAAACATATAACTAAAAAACAAGGCAAGTATATTGCAAATATGATTTCTATGAGGTCTCGAAAGAATGTTTAAAATCAGGATTGCGATTCAAGATAAATACGCTCCTATGCGTATTTTTTTTATTTTTTGAGGGATACTATAAAGGGAATATTACTATGTTACTTTTAAAGAAAACACATTATATGACTTGGAGTGAGGGGTTATGACACTGTGTCCATTATGTCACAATAACACTGTGGGTAAAATAGGAAGCAAACAATTTTACTGCCGGGAATGTTTTATAGAATTTTCAATACAGGAAAACAAAATCTCGGTATATGAAGTGTGTGATGACGGTACTTTATTGCCTTATATTGAAAACAATAATCAGACAGTTGTAAGAAATTAAAAGAGGTGTGGATATTATTAAGATTTTTACAAACCGGATTTTCTTACACCGGCTTTTTTTGTTTATTAGCATTCTATCTGTCAGTATTTTTATTTTTTTTAATATGAAGAAATTCATTACAATGATTTCGCCTTTTATTTTCGCAGTCCT
>CAYMGK010000059.1:8269-9751 GCA_964389965.1 uncultured Clostridia bacterium
ATATTTTGAACCCCATAGTTAAAACGTTGACTAAAAAGAGAATTCACAGGGTTATAGCTATAATTACAATCTATTTAACGGTAATAGGCATAATCATCACAATTTTGGTATATATAATTCCCATTTTGATTTTAGAACTCTACACTTTAAAAAATATAATTCCATTTTATACCGATAAGATTCGGAGGGGTCTTGTAAAGACCAAAGCGGAATACTTTGAATTATTACCGGCGAACTTGCAAAAAACAATTGATGGAAATATCATTAGACTGGAAGAACAAATGTTGGGTTTGCTGCAAAAGATTACCGGCTCTATAATAGCCATAATTCCGGGGACTTTTACTATACTTTTAGGGCCTATATTGGGGTTTTATCTTTTAAAGGATCTTGATAAGATTAAAAAAAGTCTGCTTTCATACATATCCACTGCACATAAAAGTATCGCATTACGGTGGTGCGAAAAATTAGTTGAGACATTAGGCCAGTATGTTAAAGGACAATTAATTGTTGCTTTGATTATTGGCCTTTTGACGACCTTTTCCATGTTAATTTTGAATGTTGATTTCGCGCTTCTTATTGGGATTCTGGCGGGTGTGACAAACATCATACCTTATTTCGGACCAATTGTTGGTGCCATACCGGCTATAATAATAGCAATACTTCGTTATCCTCATAAAATACCCTGGGTGATTATTTCGGTTTTGATAATTCATCAGTTGGAAAGTGGTATAATATCTCCCTATATTGTTGGAAGCCATGTCGGTATTCATCCGATAACGGTAATTTCCTCTCTTTTGGTAGGGGGAACTCTATTCGGGTTTCCGGGACTTATTTTCGCCGTCCCTATGGCTGCTTTGATAAAACTTATGTTACAAAATAGAAAAAATAGGGTCTAGCACATTAAGATGTATACTGGTGAGTGCCCTACATAACTCCAAATAAAAATTTACTGGGAATTCTTGCATCGGTGCAACTTTTATGGTATACTAGCTACCGGTAAAATACACACGCTGATGGATTTTCGAAAGATGGTGCCTTTATGGTCTTTTTGATAAATGAAATCAGCGGAGGCTACAAAAACCAGGAGGTGAGATAATGTCAATTGTTTCAATGAAACAACTTCTAGAGGCCGGTGTGCATTTTGGTCACCAAACGAGAAGATGGAATCCCAAGATGAAAGAATATATTTTTACCGAACGAAACGGTATCTACATTATAGACCTTCAAAAGACGGTTAAAAAAGTCGATGAAGCTTATGAGTTTGTAAAGAATCTTTCTGCAGAAGGAGACAAAATTCTTTTTGTTGGGACAAAAAAACAGGCTCAGGAATCCATTCAAGATGAAGCCCAAAGATGCGGTATGTACTATGTTAATCAACGCTGGCTCGGTGGTATGCTTACCAACTTCAAAACTATTAGAAAAAGAGTTGAAAGACTACACGAATTAGAAAAGATGGAAGAAGAAGGAATATTTGAAGTCTTA
>CAYMGK010000060.1:0-1337 GCA_964389965.1 uncultured Clostridia bacterium
CCTGTCTTGACCGAGCTATAGCCAAGGAATTTGCCGGCACTTCTTCAGTAATGGTGGAACCTGCCGCTACAAAAGAACCGGCTTTTATTGTAACCGGTGCTATCAAATTTGAATTACATCCTATAAAGGCATTGTCTTCGATAATAGCACGATGTTTTTTGAAACCATCATAATTGACAAAAATCACTCCAGCTCCTACATTTACGTTTTTGCCCAAAGTCCCATCCCCTACATAGGTGTGATGTGGTATCTTAGTGCCTTCACCTACCTCTGTATTTTTAAGTTCTACAAAATCTCCCACTTTGACTTTTGGGGCAAGTTTACATCCAGGTCTGAGGTTTGCATATGGACCTACCTTTACCCCTTCGCCTAATATACATTCATCTATTTGACTCGTAATTATTTCACAGGAATTTCCGATAATAGAGTTCATTATCCGGCAATGACCTATTAAAACACAGTCCTGGCCTATTTCGGTATTGCCTTCTAAAATCACACCTGGATATATGATAGTATCTCTTCCAATTTTAACAGTTGAGTCTACCACACATGTGCTAGGATTAAAAAAAGTGACACCTTCATCCATCCAATTTCCGATGATCCTTTGTTGCATGAGGTTTTGTGCCTTTGATACCATGCAATTCTTTCGAGTCCGCAAGTTCGTAAGCAAGGACATTCTTACCCTGAGAATTAAAAATCTTAACTACATCTGTAAGGTAATATTCACCTTGATGATTCTTGTTTTTTACATTGGAAAGTGCCGAAAATATGAAAGATGTATCAAAACAGTAAAAACCCGCATTTATCTCATTAATTGCCCTTTCATTCTCGGTAGCGTCTTTGTGTTCCCGAATATCCAGGACTTTTTTACCCTCTCTTATTATTCTACCATAACCGGTAGGATCAGGGACTTTTGCAGTCATCACCGTAGCTGTAGCCTGTTGTATCCTATGAAATTCAACCATTCCCTTGATACTTTTTGCAGTCACTAAAGGCATATCCCCATATAGTACTACAAGTTGAGAAGTATTTGTATCGACAGAGGCGGTTTTTGCCTGCATCAAGGCATGGCCAGTGCCTTTTCGCTCTTTTTGCACTACAAATTCAATATCAGTCGCCTTCATATAAGCCTGTTTTATCTTATCCTTATCTTTACCCACTACCACTATTATTTTCTTTGCTCCGGCTTCACGTGCCGAAGATATCACATATGTCAATATTGGCTGTCCACAGATTTTATGTAGCGCTTTGGGTATATTAGATTTCATGCGCTTTCCTTCACCGGCGGCGAGAATCACAGCCGTAAAATCCCCCATGGTACCCCTCCTAAAGTTTAA
>CAYMGK010000060.1:1347-9653 GCA_964389965.1 uncultured Clostridia bacterium
CTTGTCATGTAATATCCTTTATATATTATATTACCTTTGATTCCGATATTAAAAGTCCTTCCGGTAAAACTTATGACAACTTTTTCTAAAGTCAGGCCTGCTATTGTAAAACTTAGGCCCACTCCGTTTATCCCAGGCCCAAGAATAAAGACGGCCTTCCTTGAAAGGATCAAAGCTGAGGATATCTGTTTTTGATGTCCTCAGCCTCGGCCCCTTAATTCTCTTTTAACAAGTTCGAGGTCACTTTCTTTATCCACATCTGTACCCAGTTCAGGATAATGACTTATTACAGCACGTGCTTTAATATCAAATAAATCCGAAACCCGTTTTTCAAGCTCTTTTATAGTAAGTAAACCCATTAAAAGCTTGATTAAAAATCTCATCCCCAATATTTGTGCAAGCCTCCAGGGTTTTTTTCTGTAGGCCAAAAAGGCTTCTGCTTTATTAATACATCTCTTTACTGTACCTGCTCTAACTAGAACAATATTACCTCCTGTGAAACTCCCTTCTTTTAAATTTACATATGTACGCTTTACTCCCTGATATTTCCTTTCATTTTCCGCCTTACTTATTACAGGGTAGCAAAACTCTGCGATTTTTGAGGGAGAGCGCTCTACAAAATCTCTGATAGCTTCAGGTGTTATCATTGGTATGTCAGAGGTGATAATTAGAATAAGGGCTTCATCGGGAAAGGCCTCAGCACCTTTTAGGATATTTTCTGTAATAGTAGCCCCACCTTCTACAATAATATCTACTTGGCTTTTGATAATTGAAAGACTTTGTTTAGAACCTACAACAGCTATAGTGTCTATAAAATCCAGTTCTTTCAGGGCATCAATAATGTATTCTATCATTACCTTACCGTGAATCTCAACAAGGGCTTTGTTTGGATGGACTTTACCCAATGGGCTATCTTCTTGGGCACCGGCCAAAATTAATGCCTTCATAGGAGTTCCCCCTCTGGATCCATTTGCTTTCTAAGTATATTCATAATATTGTACTCCACTTTATAAATATGTTCTTTTGCAAGTTTTTCGGCATTTTCCGCATCCCCTTGTTTTATTGCATCTAGGATGGCCTTATGTTCCAGTATAACATTTTTTTGCCTAATAGGGTTACTAAAAGATTGCACTCGAAAGCGGCCTATTTGCTCTTTTAAATTACTGGCCATTTGAGCTAATCTGGTATTTCTCGAAGCATTGAATAAAACATGATGAAATTCCGTATCTTCTTTTATGATGGTTTTAACATCTCCCTTAGCCTCAGCCGTGGAAATAGTATCCAAGATTTTATCTAAATACATGATCTCTTGGTCAGTTATGCGCTCAGCTGCCAATGCTGCGGCTAACCCTTCAAGGCTGCTGCGTATCTCAAAAACCTCTGCGGCATCCTTGAGTGTCAGTGTTGCCACATATGCACCTTTGCGTGGAACCATAACCACATGACCCTCCAACTCCAGCATTCGTATTGCCTCACGCACAGGAGTCCTTGAGACCCCCATTTCTTCTGCTAGTTGGACTTCCATAAGCCTTTCACCGGGTTTTAGCCGATTATTCAGTATAGCTTCTCTAATCGCCTCAAACACCAAATCCCGAAGTGGTTTGTAGTTTTCGAGCTTTATTGTGGGAAATCTATTCTTCAAAAAAATCCCCCTTCCCTTTACTCCATTTCAGTAACATAAATCCAGTATTCTTCACAAGTAATCTTATTTGCTGCCCTTTCAGCATCAGACATGTTTTCGAAAAGTCCAAAAATAGTTGGGCCACTGCCGGCCATAAGACTACCCAAGGCCCCTTTTTGAATCAACAGGCTTTTTAAATCTTCAAGTTCCGGATGAAGTTTTAAAGTCACTTCCTCTAAAACATTACAAAGACCGGCGGCTATTTTATCTATATTTTGGTTCTTTATATGTTCCACCATTTCCCCGGTTCCGGGTCTGGTTTTTATGTTTTTTACATCCAGTCTATTGTATACTTTTTTGGTAGAAACAGAATACGGTGGCTTAATAAGTAGAATCCCAAAACCGGATAGGGGCTTTAGTGGTGTGAGTTTTTCACCTATTCCACGGGATAATGCAGTTTTACCTGCCATACAGAAAGGGACATCTGCACCGATTTTTTTGCCTAAAGACATTAATTCCTCCTCAGGTCTTTTCAGCATGAAAAGTTGATTAATACCTAAAATAACTGCTGCCGCATTAGCACTGCCACCGGCCAACCCCGCCCCTAAAGGGATGTTTTTCTTTATATTAATTGAGATCCCGGCATCAAGCTGGTAATGCTGTATCATTAACTGGGCGGCTTTGTACGCAAGGTTTGTATCGTCTTGTGGTAATTGGGGCCAATTTGAATCCAGCCAAATACCCGGTTGTGCGACAAGTTCAAGTGTAACAATATCTTTTAACCCAATTGACTGCATAATCATTTCCACTTCATGATAACAGTCTGAACGCTTGTAAAGTACATCAATAGTCAGGTTTATTTTGCCCCTAGCTTGTATGTCTAATATTCGCAACTGCCTTTCCCCTCTCAATCAACTGACACATATAATATATTTCACAAAAGAATTCAAAGTCCTTCCGGTTTTAGAAAATATATATTATAAAAATCCACTAAGTCCATTTTACTCTTTATTTATGAGTATGTCCACTTTTCGCAAAACTAAAAATCCCGCCGTATTGCGGGATTTTTAAGTACAATCTTATAATCTCGGTATAACTAGCTGTTGACCGGGCATTATAGCATCGGGATTTACAATATTGTTGGCAGTTACTATGGATTCAACAGTAACATTGTACCTCTTTGCTATGAGCCATAGAGTATCGCCCTTTTGAACAATATATATGGTCATAGAGGGTTTCTTTTCTTCTTTTTTCTCTTTCTTTTCTTCCTTTTTCTCCTCCTCTTTTTCCTCTTCCTCTATCTTCTCCGGCTTTATTACATTTACAACAATATCAATTTGAATCATTTGAGTGACTTTTGCAAAGACCCCTATTACCGCCCTTACTTCGAATCGCCTTGGTTCATTTGGTATTTTAGATGAAGAGCAGTGTTCCACTATTACATCAAAATCTAGCATCATATCTTCTTTGGCACCAGGTATCTCTACAAATGTAGTGAAATCCACCTCATGTTCCATAAAATGAAGCGGCTGCTTTGGTGCCCCCTCAGGAACTTCCGCCACATACAGTGTTTCAAGTGTAAGCACACCTTCGACAATTACCTTATTGTCTATTATTCTAGTCTCGGTGACCCTTGCTTTGCAATTAGTCCTGTAAATTTGTTCAATATCAGGTTTTTCATCTGGTACATTTAGTATATCTTTTATTACAATTTCATTCTCATCTTCCCCAATAACCTGATCTAGTTTCAAGCGAGTTTTTTCGATTTCAAGTTCTACTGATGGACTAAAAACATCTATAACCACCTGTAAAATCCGAGTTTCAAAAACTTTGGCCCTTAACTTTAATATGGCTTCTATGGTAATAGTTCTGCCATCTTTCCTACGACCTTTAATATGTTCCACTTCTACCCTTACAAACTTTGCCATGCCTTCCATTGCACCGGGTATTTCAACAAACTGGGTAAAGGGTATTTCCGCCTCCATAAAATGCACAGGCTGAAGGGGCTGACCTTCTGGGGCTATAGCCGAATACAGGACTCCAACTTTAAGAATACCTTCTACAATTACTTTGTTTTTAATGACTTTAGTGGATATTTCACGAGTTTCAGCCTCAATCTGCAGAACCTGTTCAATGTCCGGTTTTCCTTCTGGTACACTTACATCACCTTTTACGATGCTTTGGGCACGGGCCTCTCCTATAACATCCTCAATGCGCAGCGTCTTTTTAAGAACCTGTAAATCCTTTGGTCCGTATGCATCGATAATTATTTTGATTTCCACCCGTCGAGTTACCTTGACAAAGAACATGACAATAATTCTAACTTTTATCTCTCTAGGGCGATTTGGATCAAAACTATACTGAATATGTTCAATTTTAGCCCTTACTCTAACATCCATATTCTTCTTGACACCGGGAATCTTTACAAAAAAACTAAAGTCAATTTTACCCTCTACGAAATGCACAGGCTGTTGGGGCTGACCTTCAGGTGCATCGCCAACATACATGGCCCCTACATCGACATCACCTTCAACTATAACTTTACCTATCTTGGCATCAAGAATTTTAGTAACTAGACTTTCTGTGTCTAGGTTGGCATCAACGGAAATCACTCGTTCAATATCCGGTTTTCCTTCAGGTAACATTATTGTGCCTTCTACAATTGCTTGGGACTTTGCTTCACCAACTACTTGGTCAACTCTAACTAGCTCTTTTGTCAATTTTACACCCATTTAAATCCTCCTTTCCCTAATAATGCGCATCCTTACTCCTATAATATATGTGAGCTCCCACAAATATGTTACTGATTCAAAAACAAATAAAATGCCATTGAGGTCACACCAATAAAAAGAATGAATACAAGTATCTTCATTGGTATCTTCCCCCTCTTTTGTCCTATACTTTATTTACAAAACAATACTGTATTGGTAAATAGTAATAGAAATAAATCACAGTGCTTAGTATATAATATGAGGAAAAATACAAAAAGTGATGACAAAATTCTCCTCTGCCCCTGATATGATAGTTTTGGATCTGAAATATTGATTTACTTGGGTTTATCCACATTGTCAACAAGTTATCCACATAAAATCCACAATATATGTGGATTACCCACATCAAATATTAAAAAGGAGCTATCACACTGTTGACCGCAGTTTACAGTGTAATAGCTCCTTTGCAATGCTCGAAACAAGGAGAAAAGGAATGGGTTTAAATAGACTACTGGCCATTATTAAGTCAAGTTATCCACAGTTTCCACAATATAGTGTTTATTTGATTCCGATAAAAGTCTGAGTGTACATCTTGCCATAAGGCCCGCCATCAATAATTCCAATGCCAATATGAGTATAATTCGGATTTAAAATATTGGCACGATGACCGGGACTATTCATAAGTGCGCTATGGGCCCTTTCCACAGTGGGGGCACCTGCAAGATTTTCGCCGGCATATCTGTAGGATATGCCATTATTTTTAAGTGCATCAAAGGGGGTTCCATATGTAGGGGATGTGTGACTAAAGTATTTTTTGTCAATCATATCTTTGCTTTTTTTTCGAGAGAGGTCGACAAGCCTCATATCGCTTTTAAGGGGTTTAAGCCCGGCTTTAAGCCTTTCAGAATTCACTAGTTCAAGCATTTTGTTTTCATCTGCACTGAGAGATGTTGTCGGCGGCTTATTGGGTTCTTCTATAGGTGGTGTGGGAGTTGATGGTGGCGTTTTTATAGGTTTGTCTTTGCCAGGTAAGGGGCTATCCTGTTGTGTTAATATCCATTTTCCGTCCTTATAAGTATAAACAAATCTGAAAGTTTTAGTTGAATCCTTAGCAGTTGAGTTCAAATCAATAGGGAGTCTGAGTGTCTGAGTCTGACCGTTTATTGTAAGTGTAATATTGCAGTAAGTTGCTGCGCTTACGGTGCTTGATATGGCAAATACCAAGATAAAGATTAAAATAAATGTTGCCGCCATTTTTTTGTAAATACGTTTCACTGTATTGTCTCCTTTCAAAGGTTGATCCTAGTGTGGGAAACCCCCTTTATGTTCCCACACCGGAATCCATATACTCACAGGTCTTTTTGGCAGGATTTGAACAAGCTAAACCTGTGGCAGTATAAATATTATATAATTTCTCGGCCTAATTGAACAAACCTTAAATACCACTTATATTGCAGTAGACTTGTCCCTAAATCTAGCAAATACTTTATTATGTGGATTTTAATTGTTTTATTCGAATAAATGCTATGGTGGTTAATATGTCCACTTAAATCTCATCTTTTTACCATTTTACGTGTCTTTTGGACTATATCGGTATTTCAATCTGAAGAAGCTTCATTACATATGTTATAGGGTTTATCATAGTCGCTTTATAGGAACCGGCAAATAAAAGACCTATAGCATTTATTTGTTCATCGACTACTATAGAACCACTGTCACCAGGATGTGCCATAGGACCTGTTAGAATTTGTTCGTAAAACATGGCTTCTTCCCCAGGTCCTAATATAACCCTTATTGACACATCCAAAGCTTTTATCTGACTTGAAGTAATCCCTGTAGTCCGTCCGCTTTTTTTTAGAGCCATTCCAATCTCCGGCTTTTTCACTCCAACTATTTCGCCTAAGTCAACTATATCTGAAGTGACATATTCTTTTTTAATCGGTCGTGCTACTGCTGCATCAACAATGTTTTTGGAGGAGGTGCTTTTGACAAAATTAATTTTGTAATTAGGTTTTACAATTCCCAACACTTTATTAATAACACCTTCTAATTTTGCTGCAATAGCACATTGGCCAGTTTCGGTAGTTTTAAAAATCGGAACATATCTCTCTAAATATGCTATTGTATCAGAAGATGTCCCACCATCATGGGCACCAGGTTGTAGTATGGCATCACCTATAGCCGACTTTCCGTCTTTTCCGTCAGTGGCATTTGCTAATACATGATTATTTGAAAGTATGAGCGGGGCACCGGTCTTTTTATCTCTTACTAATGCCCCAAAAGTACCTGCGGTAATCTTGTAATGCCCTATACTCATACCGGGTTTTGCAGGCCGTGCCTTTTCAACTCTAGGTGTTAGTAATCTAATTTCACCTACCTCTATTACATCTGTAGGAACATTGTTTAAAGTCTTGGGTATCATGTTGTGCCGCAATAATTGTGCATCAGGTACCTTCTCTTTCACAAGCACGATCACTGCCGGCTCATCCGTTGCCTTACCGCGAATAATTTTATACCCTGAACCAACACCTACAACATTTTCCAGGTCAAGTATCTTTTTCTCATACTGTCTTATAGCACGCTTGACTCTCTTCATAAAAAAAACCCCCTTTTTTCATATATATATTTAGAAAAAGGGGAAATCGTGTATCTGTTTAGCAAAAAAAAATAATCCCGAATTTATCGGGATTATATGGAACCGTATTTAAACTGTGGTTCATCATTATGCAAAACCGTAAGTTCTACAGTATCAGTCAGTATATCAGAGTAGCTGTAAGAGAGTCGCCTTGTAAATTCCGGTGACTCGGTTACTTTTACAATGAAAATATTCGGGTAAACCTGTTCGAGTACACCTTCCTTTTCAAAGGTCCGCCTACGGCCACGGTTAGCCTTGAGTTTAACCGTTTTACCTATATGTGACTGGACATTTTTACGGATTTTTTTAAGTGAATCCGCTGAAGCCATAACATCACCTCTCATAAGAGCACTATATGCCAGTATTATAGCATCAAATAAGTGGAATGTCAAATATTAGATTAGTTTATCAATCTCTATGGGTTTTGTCAATGCCGCAAATAATAACTGTGAACTGATTATAACACTAACAGGCGATTTAAATCAGCTAATCATGGTAATAGTCCTTAATGCCGCTGATTATGGCTTCGGCAATTTTCTCCCTGAATTTATATTCCGAAAGTAGCCGCTCTTCTTCCGCATTACTCAGTGTAGCCGCATTTACCATCACTGACGGATTATTGGTTTCACGTAACACAAACAGATCTGCAGGTTTTACGCCTAGGTCTTTGAGCATTAAAGCCACAGTTAGTTTTTTATGGATATATTGTGATATCTTCTTGCCTTCTACATCACCCGGATAATGAAAAGTTTCAGTGCCACCAATTCGATCATCTGAAAAAAAGTTCTGTTGTATGCTTATCGTAATGTCAGGCCTTATATCATTGGAAATGCGCACCCTTTCCGCAAGGCTTACAAACTCGTTTTTGTCCCGAGTTAGAACTACTTTTGCACCATATTTTTTAAGATCTGTTGCTATGATTTTAGCTATTTCAAGATTTACATATCCTTCTGATAGGCCCATCGGACCAAAAGTGCCTTTGTCACCATCATGACCGGGATCCAACACAATTGTTTTCCCTATAAGGGGTTTTGAGTAAGTGGGTTTTTCCACTTCTTTCAATTCCACACCAGTGAAGTAGAATTTTAAAATCTCGTCAACTGGAAATCCAAGTAATGCCATACCTCTTGCCCCATACTGGCAAAGCCCTAACCCATTCCCAGACCCCATTACTTCGATGGAAAGACCGGATACTTTCCAAGTAAACCTTGTGGAGGATAGGCCAAGTAAGTTCATTACATCATCACCACTAAAATCCATATCACCTATTCTCATCTTTTTTATGCGTCCTGAGGCTGTGGATTTTATATTGTCAAGTAACCCGTGAATTTCTTCTTTA
>CAYMGK010000061.1:0-9649 GCA_964389965.1 uncultured Clostridia bacterium
TTTCGAGACACTGATTTTCAAGACCAGCTCCTTCAACCGCTCGGACACCCCTCCCATCCAGTGACTATGTAAAAGTATAGCACATGAATTATTCCTTTGTCAACAGCTCGAAAATCCGAGTCTGTGTAAAAAGCCGTGGCCTGAAAGGTCTATGGCAAGAAGTATTTCTAGCACTTGAATCTTTTGACATTCCCTTCAATTTTAAGTAATATTAAGTATGATTTAAATGCATAAACACTAGTTTAACAAAACTTATAATAAACTTTAAAAACTAGCAATTCTAAGGTGGGGACGAAATTGGACAAAGGCAAAGTAGCTGTGGCAATGAGTGGCGGTGTAGATAGTTCGGTATCTGCTTATTTATTACAAAAACATGGGTATGAGGTTATCGGTATAACAATGCAAGTACTACAAGAGTGTGCCGGAGCTAATAAAGAAGGTCTCACCCACGGGGCTGTTCATGATGCAAGACTGGTAGCAGATAAACTCAACATACCCCACTATGTTATCGACTTAAAGGAAAACTTCCACAAGAAGGTCGTAAGATATTTTATTCAAGAGTATTTATCAGGAAAAACACCAAACCCCTGTATTGCCTGTAATAGATATATAAAATTTGAAGAGTTGCTTAAAAAAGCTTTAGAATTGGGTGCGAATCATCTAGCAACTGGGCATTATGTAAAGGCAGCATTTGAACCGTCCTTAGATAGATTCGTACTCAGAAAGGCAATGGATTCATCAAAGGACCAGTCTTACGCTCTTTATAATTTGACTCAATTCCAATTAAAACATACCTTGTTTCCTTTAGGGGATTATACTAAGCAACAAATCCGCCATATTGCAGAGGGGATAGGTCTCTCCGTAGCAGATAAACCGGATAGTCAGGAAATATGTTTTATTGACACAAATTACCGAGATTTTATAAATAAGCAAAAACAGATCTCGCAAAAACCCGAGCCCGGTTTTTTTGTTGATATAGAAGGGAATGTGATAGGCGAGCATAAAGGGATAGCATTTTATACTATTGGGCAAAGGAGGGGCCTGGGAATTTCCGCGGGGAAGCCTCTTTATGTGATTGGCATAGATTCTAAAGCCAATTCAGTGGTTTTGGGTGAAGAAAAGGATCTTTATGTTAAAGAATTCCTCGTTGATAGGTTGAATTGGATTGCCATTCCTCATTTAACTGATAGATTTCAAGTTGATGTTAAAATAAGATACAATTTTAAAGAAAAACCCGCCGATATCATCCCACTGGACGAAGGTATAGTAAAAGTAGTATTTAGGGAGCCTCAAAAGGCCGTGACACCTGGTCAGGCGGCAGTTTTTTATGAGGGTGACCGGGTATTAGGTGGTGGCACTATAAAACAAAGGTTTGGCCTAAAAGAGGGGGTTTGAGAGATTTTATTTGCAAAGGGACCGCAGGCTTCCATATTATTCTCTTATCATTATCAACCACTTGCCCTGCAAATCCCCTGCTTCCCCTACTATAGAAAACCCGTATTTTTCGTATGTTTTAATAGCCTTTGTATTTTCCGGCCTTGCCTCGAGCTTTATCCCTTTTTTAGCCGTAGATTCAGCGTGTTTTATACCTTTCAAAAGTAATTTCTGACCAATTCCCATACCTTGGTATCTGGGGTGGACTGCGATAGAAAGTATCTGTGCATAGGGTTTGGTATTCATTTCAAATCTAAAATAGAACAATTTATTGTATGCAATCCTATAAAGTGTAGAAAAAGTTAGCCCATATTCCCCATTGATAATAGATACTACAGCTTTTTTTAGAAAACCCGATGTTATAGCCTGTACCCATAGTTTTTTTATATCATCTGCAATTACAATATACCCATATACTTGATTGTTTTTTACTGCTACCAGAAAACCTTGTCCAAACACCTGACAAAGTAAAGCAAATATATCCCGAATTGCATTCCTCACTTTAAAAGTTACAGGTGTAAAAAATGTAATACTATCTTCAAAAGCCGAGCAAAAGATTTCCACTACTTCATCAATGTATCGGGATTGAATCGAGATAATCTTCATGAGAGTGTTCCTCCGTTTCCATCAACTCTGAGATGAATATCATCTGATCAATGGTCACAAATTCATAGTCCAGTTCCCTTAATTTATCGATAATTTCCGGCAAGGCTTTTACAGTTGAGCGACGGTCACCACCACTATAAGTTATTAAGTCACCACTGTCATGGAGTAATATAATTGAGCCTGGCTTAACTTTATTTACTACATTGGCCACTATTCTCTTAGGTGCTAATTCCGCCCAATCAACTGCTGACAAATCCCAAAGTACTAGTGTGTAGCGCTCTTCACTTAATAACTTCCGAGCATATTGTGAATACACTCCTCTAGGGGGGCGAAATAGCGTAGGTCTAATGCCTACAGCCTCTTCTATTGCCATTTCGGCATTTTTAATTTCTTTATAAGTGCTTTTAGTCGAGAGTGGTATTAAGCTTTTGTGGGAATAGGTGTGACTGCCAATAGAATGGCCTTCTTTTACCATCCTTTGGACAATCTTAGGATATTTGTTCACATTTTTGCCGATGAGAAAAAAAGTTGCCCTTACATCTTTTCCCTTTAATATATCCAGAATTTCCGAGGTAAATTTTGGGTCAGGTCCGTCATCAAAAGTCAATGCCACATATTTCAGATGATGGGGCCCCTGTCTTATTATATCTTTTTGTATCCCAAAACCTTTGTAAACATATTTGTTGAAATAAAGCAAAATCAAAAAGCCAAAAACCCCTAAGCCAACTATAGCATTATAAAGCACTATTGATTTTATTCTTTTCTCCAGAAAAGGCGGCCAAAACTGGATTGCAAGGCCGGCAAAAATAATAAAAGAAATAATTACGAAACTGTCACTTCGAAAAGTCCTTAGGGCCATAATAGGAATAGTCAAGCAAGATGCAAATACTGTTTGCCTGTAATCCTTAAAAACTTTTTTCAAAGTAATAAAAATCAATACTAAAACAATCCCCATAACAGGTGACATGTAAAAAAATATTCCCAAGGAGACCGCTTCAGTGGTATATCCACCTAGTTTTGAAAAAGCCGGCCTACTTTGACCGGCCAATATCCCAGCCGCAGCCAACAAGTAGGAAAGCCCTGAATGAAGATAAAGACCTGCCACCAAAAGAATGAAATATCCTTTGAAAAATTCAAGGGAATACTTTCTATTGTTATTGCATATTACTGGTAAGCTACCTATGATATATGATAGTACAGCTACAATCAAAAATTGATGCATAATGAGCCCCTCATTTTTAGCTGGTGTCTTTTTTACTATACTATCATACTTGAGTTTGGTTTGATACGATTGTGTTATTGAATCTATTGCGCAAGATTTTCCAATCTGGTAGGATATAGACGATTATTCGATTTGTGGAGTGATGGGTTATGACAGTGGGAATTTTGACTGTGGAAATATATCTTGGCGATATTTTTTCCCTTAAAGAAAAGAGAAAAATAGTAAAAAGCGTTATACAAAAAGTACAAAACCGCTACAATGTTTCAATCGCAGAAATCGAAAAACAGGATGTGAAGTGCTGGGCGGTGATAGGTATGGCCTGTGTATCTAACGACAATCGTTTTGTTGATAGACAGTTAGACTTGATTTTGGATTTTTTAGAGGCTGATGGCCGGTTCGCCGTGGAGGGTGTTCAAAAAGAAATATTGTAAAACAAGGCGGTGTTGAGGAAAGATAATATTTAAAAATTTGTAATGAAGGCCTTTTAAATACATTTTTAAAGAAAAATGAGCAGGTCTCTAACTTTCCCTGCTCATTTGAAACCCCGGAATAGCTAACTTGCTTTCTATTACGTCCACAATTTTGGCGATTGCAGACAACACTATAACATAGATAACACCTACCCAAAAAAGTGTCTCCAAAGGTTTGAAAGTTTCACTTATAACCATTTTACCTTTAGCCATTAGTTCCGGCACGGCAATTAGAAAAGCCACGGAGGTGTATTTAACCATATATATGAGTTCATTGGACCAAGGGGGTATAACTAGCCTAAGGGCTTGTGGTAAGATAATATTCATAATGGTCTGCCGTTTGGTCATGCCTAGTGCTTGTGCTGCCAATCCCTGCCCTACATCAATGGATGAAATGGCACCTCGAAAATATTCTGCTTGATATGCACTGCTATTGACACCTAAAGCCAAAATAGCTGCTGGAATGCGATTGAGAAGTATTCCCAAGTCCGGCAAACCATAGTATATCAAAAACAGTTGTACAACCATAGGTGTGCCTCTGATAAGTTCAATATATCCAACGGCTAAGGCCTTTACAATGCCTTTACCATATGTCCGCATTAAAGCCATAGGAAGGCCAATAGCAAAACCCAACAAAAGAGCACCGGCTGAGAGTTGTAAGGCTACTACCAAACCTTTAAAAAGTTCCGGCCAAATCCTAATAAAAAATTGCACATGTTCCGTCATTTGCCGGTCAACTCCAAATCTCCGCCATGAAGCCTAGCTATTCTACTTATAAATTCTTTGGTCCGTGTTTTTTCGGGATTGTTGAATATCTTTTCAGGAGTCCCCATTTCGGAGACTACTCCATTTTCTAAAAAGACTATCCTATCCGCAGCTTCTCTGGCAAATCCCATCTCGTGACTAACTACCATCATAGTCATACCTCCATTAGCCAGATCCTTCATTACCTCTAAAACTTCACCGATGAGTTCTGGATCTAAGGCCGAAGTAGGTTCATCAAAAAGCATGATTTTAGGGTCCATCGCCAGCGCTCTTGCAATGGCCACTCGCTGTTTCTGACCACCTGAAAGCTCCGCCGGGTAGTTTTGAGCTTTGTCAACAAGCCCTACCCTTTCTAGCTCATCCATAGCAAGCTTTATGGCCTTGGCTTTATCAACCTTTTTTACTTTAATAGGGCCAATGGCCACATTTTGTAATGCAGTTAAATGGTTAAAAAGATTAAAGTCCTGAAATACCATACCGATTTGCTGCCTAATACTGCTTAAATCGGAGCTGTTGTTGATTTTATGTTCACTCAAATAAATATCACCCGCATCGGGCTCAGTTAAGCGATTGATGCAGCGAAGTAGGGTGCTTTTTCCTGTACCGCTGGGACCGATTATTACTACAACTTCACCTTCATTTACAGTGAGTGATAGCCCTTTCAATACATCTGTATCTTTGAAATTTTTATATAGATTTTTCACACGTAAAATCGGTTTTTTCATAGAAAATTCACCTTTCCAGTCCTGGAATCTTCACTCGGGATTCAACTCGAGCCATGCCCTGTGTAAAGACATAGGTCATTGCTAGGTATATAAGGCCTACAATGGCGTAAGTCAACATAGGTTGGGATGTACGTGCGCTTACATATTCCCCTCGCCTCATGAGCTCTGCAATACCTAATACATACGCTAGAACTGAATCTTTGAGTACTATAGTAGCCTCATTCGCCCAATAGGGAATCGCCCTTCGGAGGGTTTGGGGGAGAATTATTGAAAAAACACTTTGATATTTGCTCATCCCTAATGCCAAGGCTGCTTCCATCTGACCTTTACCAATGGATTGAATGGCCCCTCTGAAAATTTCCGACTGATATGCACTTGAATGAATAGCAAGAGCTAGGATTATTGCCCAAAAAGCGGAAATATCAATTATTTCTGAACCTAAATAATAAAGCATGAACAGGATAACAAGTAGGGGTAGACTCCTTATAATTCTACTGTAGAGCACGGTAAAATGGCGGAGCATACCTCCGCCATATACCCTGCCTAATGCTAATAAGATACCTACTATTGTCCCAATTGCAAGGGCAATTATAGTTATTTCAAGAGTTGCTCCTACCCCTCCAAGAAGGTAGGGCACACTACTTAAAACCTCATAAGTCTTATCGCTTAAAATCATTTCTCCTCATCCCAATAAAACAAGCTTTTTCCTTTAAAAATTACATCTACTTACAAAGAGAGCGACTTTCGTGTTTCTTGTAGTCAACTCATATTTGTTAATCAAACCACTTCTTTTCTAATTCTTCTATAGTTCCATCTTCGTTCATTTCATCTATGATATTGTTTAGCTTATCAACCATTTCAGTTGAGCCCTTTTTCAGGACAATTCCCGGCTGTTCACCTTCCTCTTGATCGAGTGTTGTTTCAAGTACAACCTCAAGCCCAAGTTTTTTTGCTTTTTCGTGTGCCACAGGAGCGTCTAATAAAAAAACATCTAATCGTCCTATTTTTACATCATCTACACCTGCATCAGCATCAGAATAATAGTTTACTTGGGATTCTTCAATGATACCTTCATCTACTTGGTTTTTTGCCCAACTAGCCATAGTCGTCCCCGTTTGGACTCCAAGTTCGTATTTTAAAACATCGTCTAATGTTGCAATGTCCACCTCAGCATCTGGATTTACTAGTACCCCAGTTTGGTTGGTGTAATATGGCTTCGTAAAATCCACTTCTTTTAATCTTTCTTCATCAGCTGTCATACATGCAATAATGGCATCAATTTTACCCTGCTTTAGTGAAGCGATAAGACTATCAAATTCCAAGGCTTCAATTTTAACTTCCACCCCAAGGCGTTTTCCCACTTCACGGATGAGATCCATGTCAAACCCGGCAAACTCCCCATCCTCATCAACAAATTCAAATGGGGGATAATCAGGCGAAGTACCTACAATCCAGGTGTCATCTGCTTGTTCAGTTTTGCCACACCCTACTACTCCCAAAATTAAAGATACACATTAAACAAAAACAAATGTTTTTACTATTTTCTTCATTTTTTATACCCATTCCTTTCACTTCGCTCAATACACAGGACACACACATAGGACACGGTGAAATAAAATAATAACTTTGAGCGGTTTCTTATTTTACTTGCTAGACATGATTATACACCTTAATGAATATTTATTCAACACCCATTTTATGTTTTAAATAGGGCCCTTGCACTCCCAAGATGATACATATATCTCGATATTTTCATGAGGTGGCTCCGGATATTTCTCTTCATCTATTTCAATGAACAAGTTAGCTGTAACACTCATTGAAACCTCCGCTTTGTTTACTCTACCTAAGGAAGTTATCACTATGGAACCATTACCTTCTTTCGCCGAAAACGTTATTTTATAATCACCTTTTCCTAGTTTCCGCCAGTTGGTACCTGGTCTATACTCCGGATTTTCTTTTAAAATAGAAAGCATCTCCTGTATTCCGGCTTCAGCAAGGTAGTAAGCCTGTGTATAGTCTCTAACATGATATCCCATTATATATTCACTTGTGGACATATTGGCGATGGCCATACCTAACATTAAAATAATTGTAGAGACAAATAAAACGGTTACAAGCGCATAACCCTTTTTATTCATACAACCCCCCCCTATTATATGTCCCTACTCACAAAAGAGCTGATCCTACCTAGGATCAGCAGGCTGATAAGGGCCTATTTAAGAGGGAATTAAACCGAACTATTCCCAGTATACCCTCATGCGTCCTGAAGCCGTACATTCAAATTTAGCTTGTATTTTACCTTTGCTATTTTTTACATATCCAAACACTTCATAGCCTTTGTATTCCGTATATGCATAATCCATTATATCGTAAAGCCAGTTTTCAGCGGCCTTTGTATCAAAAACAGCATCCCATTCCTCACCATATCTTGAAGTATCTACAACAACAGTAATGTCAAGTTCATCATAATAATCATATTCATCCACTTCAATATCGGCTTTTAATTTACCGAAATCTCTATGATACGAAGTAAGATCTGAACCAAAGTAGTAGTTCAAGTCATCTTCCAAATCCTCATGATATCCGTAGTAGTCGTAAAAGCGCACTTTGAGTTTTTTGCCGGACTCCTCAAACTCCACTAAGTCTTCCCGTTCATCTGTATCGCGAATAGAACCTTCAAATCCGGCCTTTGGAAATTCATCTTTAACAAAATCATAAATCTCATTGAGCCAGTTTTCGATTTTTCTATCTGTTAGTTTATTCCACTCTGATTTATAATCACTTCTGTCAAACTCTATTGTTAATGTTAGATCACCTTTGCGTTCTTTTACTTTATAATCAAACCAAATACTGTTCCATTTATAGTATTCATCATAAAGGTAGTCTTCTAAATATTCATCCGGATTCTTCTTCTTTTCTTTCACTTCTTCTTTTTCCGCTTCCAACTCCTTTATTGTCTTCTGTAGGTCTATTATAACACCTTGAAAATAGGAGTTTTGAGCAGTAAGATTTTTAATTTGCAAATCCTTTTCAGCTTGTTGTTGAGCTATTTGTGACGGCGATTTGTCGTTTATTATCACTATGTTCTGAGTGTTGTCCCAGTCCACTACTTTATCAAGGGCTTCACTGACAAATCTTATGGGGACATATGTACGGTCATTGTAGATAAAGGGTTCTGCTTCACCTGTATTGATTAATTTTCCATTGACACTTACTTGAATATTTCTATAGTGTGCTTTGATTTCCCTCGCTCCCACTGCTCCTATAGCAGCAGAAGTAATCAGCAAAATACCAACAAGTGTAAAAGCAAAAAGCGTAAAGACTTTTTTTTTCATGAAAAGACCTCCAAAAAAATATCACATTTTGTTTTAATAATACCTGTTTAAACCTTATAATGTCAATATTCGTCGCAGGTATTGTTTATTTATTTATTTTATCCGATAACCCTTGCAAGACTTTCTTTGCCCTGCCTATTAACGTTATGTCAAATATATGATCAAAACTCACGTTCTCATTATTTATAAAAGCGGTTTTGCCTTCCACCATTTTCGGAAATTGGTTTACTGGATATACTTCAAGACTTGTCCCTATGACAATTAATAAATCACATTTGTTGATATCGTTTTCTGCTAAAGCCCAAGCATCACTAGGAAGAGTTTCACCGAATAAAACTACACTTGGCCGCAATAGGTTTTTGCAGTAATTGCAACTTTTTTTATCTAAAAAATCCCTTAATTTTGCAGTGTTGTTACATTCATTGCATCTCACCTGCCTTATGTTACCATGGAGTTCATAAACTTTTTTGTTGCCCGCCATGTGATGTAAACCGGACACATTTTGTGTTGCTATGCTTTTGATAATCCCTCGTTTTTCAAAATCAGCCAAAATATAATGACCTTCGTGGGGCTTAATATTTTCCAGAAGTCTTATCCTATCAGTATAGAACTCATGAAATAGTTCATAGTTTTCATAAAAGCTACCTATACTTGCAACCTGTCGGGGGTCCAGCTCTCTCCAAAGGCCGTCTTTCCCTCTAAAATCCGGGATATTGCTTTCAGTGTCCATTCCCGCCCCTGTTAAAACAACCGTATTTGCTGATTGGTTCATCAGGAGGGCTAACTCTTTAACCCCTTTTTCAATACTTTCACCTTCAAAAATCCCCATTTTTTTCACCTCGCTATCTTATAATATATTTTCCACTTTAGAAAGTTTATGTCACTCTTTTCAAAGTAAGGTCAATTGCACGTACTTAGTTTTTTGATCATATATGACAAGAGGATCCAATCAATCAACATAACCCTTTGTCATAACCCACTTCCTTTTTTGCCTCCTAACTACAATAATATCATATTATTTTTTCTTAGCCACAGGACACTCGTCCCTTTTCGGATTTGCTTTGTTTTCAACTACCTATATCGTCAACACTA
>CAYMGK010000062.1:0-9594 GCA_964389965.1 uncultured Clostridia bacterium
GGAGTTTGTTTGGGGAACACAGGACGGTTTGAGTGATCCCCTAATGGTAGACACTTAGGGTACGGCTTGGAGTGACCCCCTAATGGTAGACACTTAGGGTACGGTTGATATCTTCCTTTTTTCATATGCTTAGTTGTGTCTGTTTGTAGGTTTCTAGGGGCATGCCCCAAGAAATTTCTGCGGTCTGTAGTTGATGTAGTAATCCATGTATTCATCGGTAATCCGTCTTACATCATGTTCATCTTCTAACTTGTTTTTCATCAAGTGGATGCTTTCGCATTTAAAATGGCCCAAGAAGCTCTCGGCTTTGGCGTTGTCCCAAGAATTTCCCTTTCGGGACATGCTTTGTCTTACCTTTAATTTTTCCAGTAAATTCGTATAATCATTGGTGAAACGAAGCCGGAAAAACCGTCCCTCCGGTTATTTTTTCATTCCGGTATATGCCAGGATTGCATCACGCAAAAATGCGGCGGTGCCGGGTTGTTGTTTATCGTAGTATGCCGTAAATCTTTCATCATCCACATATAGTTGGGCTAAACCCGCATGTGCCTTCTTACTATAATTGCTCCAATAAAAATTAAGCCATTGTTTGTGTAAATTGGCTGCTTTTTGGGCAATATCACTTGACGGGTCACCTGTTTTGTAGGCTTTCGCCAATGTTTGCATCAATTCTTTTGATAATGCTGTTATAGCATCATATTCTTCCGGGGTCATGTTCATCATTTTTACATTCGCCCTTTCCACAGTTTCTACACCGTATTTTTCACGGATTTCCTTCCCAAATTTGCGGTCATTTTCATCAACCGTAGTTTTTAAAAATCCTTTGAATTTCTTTTTATCGGACATTTCAATTTTCCCTTCCCTTGCCATAATTGTTTGATTTACATTGGCTATCAGCAAATTTAGCCGTTCTCTTTCCGCCAAAAGCCTCTGGCGATGCTCCATGAGTGCGGCCAGTTCATCAAAGCCGGCCAAAACCCAATTCCTTATAAAATAGGATTTGCTGTAATTTATTCACCTCGTCCACGCTATATATCCTATGTCCATAAGAATTGGTTTTGGCCGGCTTTAAAATCCCAATTTCATCGTAATATCTCAATGTCCTTCCGCTGACACCAGCCAATTTTCCAAGCATTTGCACAGTATATTCCATGAATTCATCTCCTCCAAAACAATTGTATACCTTTACGTAACGTCAATGTCAACAGTGTTTTTTAAAAAATTGTTAATGGGAAGACTCCCCCCTAATCCCTAAACCCTATTATCCCCTTAATCTCACGAGTACTCTTATAACGGGTAAGGCCATACCAAAATTTTAATATAGCAGTAATTCAATGGAAGGTTTAAATTTTATATGTTATTATAAATACATAAAAATAAATTAGTTAAGGTATCTATAATGGAAAATCCTACGGTTTTTATCAGTTATAATTGGGACAACCCATCGATAATAAAGATTTGGAATTATATGTGTTTTTGAAGGGAAAAATTTTAAAGGATAAAGTCTTGCAATAACAAAACCGAAATAAAACTACTTTATCTGAGAGGCCTTAAAGATTTCATATGTGAATGTACAAATGATGAAGAATGCTACCGTAAATTAACATTAAAGTTCTATAATGATGAAGTTATTGTTTTTGATAGTTTAGTAGATACAAATTCCAGTTGGAAATATAAATTTAATAAAGTTATAAAAGAAATGATACAAGTAATAATTGATAAAACCGTTTAAGCCACAATGGTAGAAAATAGCGTTGTAAGGTTTAGCTTTTTATGAGATAAATAAATCATTAAGAATAAGGAGGCTATTTTATGAAAGATATATTAAGAAGAAATATTATTAAGTTAATCAATTTAATAATATTGTTAATACCTGTGGCGTTTTTGTTTCACTATATAGAAACCTTTTTATCCACAAATGGATCCATATTTGCATTTTTAGGAACTTTTTTATTTATGGTTTTAGGAGGAATAATATCTACGAAAATTAAAACTAATTTTATTGTTATAATAAGTATTTTAAGTAATTTATTATCAATAGTACTAGGGAAAATGCTTATAATTCCTCCTAACGAATCATGGTTTAATCCTTTTGGAATGAATTTTGCTATTGTATTTACTGGTATTATTATTTTAATCGGAATATTAATAATACGATTGTTTACAAGCAAAGTAGTTAAAGGGGGAACATATGTCTAAGGGGAAGAAGTTGTTAAAAGTTGGTGTATTATTTGTTTTATTATAGTTTCGTTTATTTCCCCCATATTAGGAAAATACAACTTATTCAACAATATAAGCAAAATGGTTGCGACAGTAATGTTTACTATAGTTGGAGGTTTATTTATTCAATTTCTTGTAAAAAAGATACATAAATAAATAAAGTTAATTTTGATTCGCATTCTTTATGTCTCATGCAACAAGAGAATATAAAATGGCTAAAATCCCGAGAGGTGCCAGCAAAACGTGGCGGGAAAAAACCTATTTAAGTCCTTAATATTTACCATTATGGCAACTGGGGTGTTTGCTTTAATCTTAAAACTCAGAAATGACTATGTAAGCATATTCAAGGTGGCTACTTTTTCAATTACTACCTTGATTGTATATTATAATTTGGAACCAAAAATTACCCAATGGCAAGAGAGATACTTTCGCAATAAATAAAACACACCTTTTTTATATTACGTGCGGCCAAAATACAGAAATTTAAAAAGGTAGGTAGGTATGGCATATCACGAGTTTGGAATTATGGAAAATTGCCCAATAAAATACCAGAGGCTTGATAAATATGAACCTGAAAAATTTAAACTCATTAAAATAGGTGATGATTTTATCGAACCGCTATTGCAAAAATTTGAAGATATTCCTTGTTACTGGCATTCACTAACATGTCAAAGGAAAAATCTCGCATATTGCGGTATAACGCTTATACCACCTGGGTCAATTGATTCTTTTATATCCATTTTTAGCAAATATGATAATGAGTCGTATAATGAAGTAATTGCATTATTGGAGAAGGCCAAAACGAAAGGTAAATATGTTATCCATTATGGAATCTAAACTTGTGGAAACAACATAAGGAGGGAATGTATGCAAGATTTAATAAAGGGATTACTGTATTTAATTGGGCTAACGGTTGTATTTGTAATTTTAAAATATCGTTCAAAAAAATTTTGGTTTATAAAAAGTGACGAGATTGAAGATTATCCCATAGCAAGATATAAAGTTGGAAGTCTAATATTATGGCTTTGGGTAGTTGTCATTATTTTTGGGATAATACGAGAAATTGTATTTAAAAACCCTATAGATTCGAAGATTTTTTTAATTCCTTTTTTAATTACTATAATTTATGAATTATTTGGGGCCACACCTGCAGTAGCAAAATCCAAGCATAAGATAAATTTAGACTTAGATTTAATAAATATAGGTTCATTTGGAATGGATTTGTTTGGTTCATGGATAGGGAAATATGCAAATGGTATAATAGTTTACTTTTATTTTATAGATTATAATTCAATAAAAGTGAAAAAACTTTCGAGGAAGGAAATTATCCTTACAGGAATTGAGAAACAAGAGAATATTCCAATCGACATAACTTTAAAAAGCAAACCCAGCATAAACTACTTCTATCCATCGCTAGAGAATATAAATGAAAACTATATTTAGAAAACATTGTTTATATGACGAGAAGTAAGGTATTTAGACGAAAGAAATCCGGCATGAAAAAATTAATAAAATATCTCGGTTCTTTTACAGTGATGGTATTGGGTGATTGAATATGAAAAAAACGAAGCAGTAACGGGCAAAATTGATGTGAGAGGTTATGTAAATAACTAAAGAAGCGATTAAAATGGCAAAAACTCCGGAGGAATTAATAGAAAAAGACTTTGAAGAATATGTGAAAGAGCACCCGTAAAAACAGGATATATCAAGGATAATGCCAAAGAACCATTATTTCAATCATGTCACAGAAGGCCTAAAGGGAAGGGCAGTGTAACCCCTAGGGCCTTTTTGTGGACTTTTCCGATAAATCATGCTATTATACTTGTGAACTCCTGTAAATGAGGTGGATTCATGATTTTAAACGGTAAAATATTGTGTAAGAATATTTACCAAAATGCCATTGAAAGGCTCCCCCTTATGTTTAAAAAATATCCTACTATTGCTGCGGCATATATTTTTGGGTCCCAGGTGACGGGTAAAACTACGAATTTAAGTGATCTTGATATAGCCGTCCTTGTTAAAAAACAGATAAATTTTAATGAAGAACTGAAGTTGATAGGTGATATTACCGATGTCCTTGAAACAGATGAATTTGATTTGGTTATTCTTAATACTTCACCCCCGTATATTCAATATGAGGTTTTTTCTAAAGGTCAGTTGTTCTATGAAACAGACAGGGGATTTCGGATTGACTTTCAGACAATGGCCTTTCAAAAGTATTTTGACATCAAGCCATTCTATGATGAATACAATTACTATCTTAAAAAACGCATACTGGAAGGTAGGGTGTTAAGTGAATAGAGACAGGATCCTTCGCCAACTGGGATTGCTGAATGATTATTTAAGACAGCTTAAGGACTTAAAAAAACTGTCCCTTGAATCATTTAGGCAAAACAGTGGGTGGCAAGGGGGCGTTTTGTTTGCCACCTTTATTTGGCTTTTTCCGAAGTTCACCTCCCAATACCGAGGACCCTTGATAACTAATGGTTGCTTGCCCCTACTTTGGCCTTAATTGTTTTTAGCACCTCATCCCTTGATTCCTTATGTCCCCTTGCAACGCATATGCCACGGCATGAATCATTTTTTTGTAAATATTGTAGTATAGGTTAGCCTGCCGTCGATCCTTTCAGATTTCATCAATTCAATCTTATTCACCCTTTCCCCAAAAGGCGTTATGGGCCAAGGGCTTACATCTATCTTAATTCTACGTCCAAGGGTAATATGTGGGGTATATCTTCGTCTTTCCAAAGAAAGGCCCGCAGCAATAAGCTCATCCGATAGTTTTCTTTGCAAGGCCAACAAGGGCTTGCTTTCCTCCGTCCCCGTCCCTAGCTTGAAGTCGGACTTTATCCTGTAAAGAAAGCAAACCAAGTTGGGTTTTTCTATTGAAGTTTATTGCAATAAATAAACGCATCTGTATCTACACCTCCCATAATATAATAAGTCACTGCTGCCGTGCATACACTTTTTCTCGGCAACTGTTCTTGATTCATCAATGGCAGTTGCTTTTATACTTTGGTATAATAAAGGCAAAAAGTGCCTGTACCACTTTTTTTAGTCAAAATCATGATTTTCCAGACTTATTTTAATTCATGGCTTTAAAGCTATTTTGGCTTTTCTTAAGAGCCGAAATTTAACTACTATCCATTACATTGGGTAAAATAGGAAAGGTATCTTTTGCATTTAAGAAAGGATTTGTACTTGTAAATGAGCAAAAAAGAACTTTTATTTAATAAAATAGCCGCTATTTATGGTCTTTTTTTCAATTATCAAGTTAAAAGCTACCGTCGTGTACTCCTTAATGCAAAAATGGAACTGGATTTTTCTGCACATCATAGTATCATTGATATAGGCTGTGGAACAGGAGCATTATGCAAAGTGCTTAAAAAGCATGGGATGAATGTCACCGGATTGGATCCTGCAGAGGATATGTTGGCAGTTGCCCGAAAGAAGGTAGGTAAAACAAAGCCTGACCAAGAGGATATCAAATTCCTTCATGGCAATGTGCTTACTGGACTTCCATTTCAGGATAAAAGTTTTGACCTGGCCATTTCATCCTATGTAGCTCACGGGCTTATGCCCGAGGAAAGACAATCTTTGTATGATGAGATGAAGAGAATTGCCAAATATGCGGCTATTTTGCATGACTATAATGAACGGCGCTCATTGATTATTGACATTACCGAACGACTGGAGGGCGGGGGTTATTTCAGTTTCATTGAAAATATCCAAGATGAATTGACCAATAAATTTGGCAATGTCAAGGTGGTAAATACCGGTAGGCATTCCGCTTTGTATATTTGTAAAACAGATAACTAGTAGGCAAAGTCGGCCTTTGTGATTGTGTGTCTAACCGGTTTTTTGTTCTGCTAACATCTTTCCATTATTACTTAGACAAAGGGGAACAAAAAAATGCGGCACATTTGGCTTTCTTGATGGCGTATTATCTGTTCGTAACTCTGACACCACCAGGCTCATGGGAGCTTGCTATGCATTATATCAAACAGGCAATTTTCTTAAATCCGCTTGATAAATACCAAGAGTGGCTTTCCATTATAGAAAAGGGAAACTAAAAGAAATTTATTACGCAGGCTGCACCATGTAAAAGCGTCAGCCTGCTCTTCTAGTTACATCCCAGGTATCGTCCAGAGTATCCTTGCAAAAGGATGGTGAACTTATTATCATTTCTCCTCTTTGAGCAAGTTAGATATTGACAAAACTGTCTAATCACGATAGACTAAATATAGTCTAATGATATACGACAGGAGGATTATTATATGGACCCATATAAACTCGGTGAAATGGAAGAACTGTTTGCACAATTGATTTGGAAACATGAGCCTGTAAGCTCCCGTACACTTACGGAATTATGTGCCGAGGCTTTTGATTGGAAACGCACTACTACCTACACAATGCTCAGGCGTTTATGTGATCGAGGGCTGTTTCAAAATATAAAGGGTACAGTTAGCTCACTCATGTCTGAAGCTGACTTCAGAGCCGGACAAGGGGAGCAGTTTTTAAATGAAACTTTCAAGGGCTCTTTACCACAATTTTTTGCGGCATTTACACGGCGTAATAAGCTTAGTAAAAAAGAAATCAACGAAATTCAGCGGCTAATTGATGAGCACAAGGAGGGTTAGTAATGGTTGAAAAGGCATTTCTACAGGTTCTTAATATGAGCTTTACTGCCAGCTTTGTGATAATCTTTGTGCTTTTGGCAAGGCTGTTTTTAAAAAAATCACCTAAAGTTTTATCCTATGCCCTTTGGGGAGTTGTACTATTTCGTCTGATATGCCCTTTCAGTTTTGAGAGCATCTTCAGCCTTTTACCCGTAAAATCAAACCCAATACCCCCGGATATTGTCTATGAGGCAATTCCGACTATAGACACAGGCATTCCTGCCATCAACCATACTGTCAATCAATCTCTACCGGCCGCTGCGACCGCAGCCAGTATAAATCCTCTGCAAATTTGGACTTTTATGGGTTCCACGGTTTGGCTTTTAGGTATCGCCATTTTACTGCTTTATAGCATTGTTTCCCTTGTAAAACTACAAAAACGCCTAAGGAATATTGTCCATGAAAAGGATAATATCTACCTTGCAAAGCATTTAGATACCCCTTTTGTCATGGGTATTATCCGCCCTAAAATTTATCTGCCTACATCCCTTACAGAGGATGAAAAAAGATATATCTTATTACATGAACAAATGCATATAAGGCGGTTTGATCATGTGATAAAGATAGCATCTTTCTTTGTACTTAGCTTGCACTGGTTTAATCCCCTTGTTTGGATAGCATTTTTTATCAGCGGAAAGGACATGGAAATGTCCTGCGATGAGGCTGTTATCAAACAGATAGGCAGTGATGTGAAAAAGGAATATTCATCATCGCTTCTGACTCTTGCAACAGGAAGGCGTATCATCGGTGGTAGCCCTCTTGCCTTTGGTGAAGGTGATACCAAGGGCAGAATAAAAAATGTGCTGAATTATAAAAAGCCTACGTTTTGGGTGCTAATTACTTCTTTTTTAATTGTGCTTGTGCTCGGTTTTGGTCTTGCCACAAACCAAAAAACAAATCGAAGCTTTGAGATGTCCGGAAACCGTTTGTCTGATTTACAGCCGGGAGAAATCGTTGGAAACATTGCCGAAATTATAAAATCCGATACAAAAGATATTGAAATCTCACCTGATAATTTTGGGTTGACAGTATCATCGGATTTTAGTTGGGTAAAGGATGAAGCAATTCGCATTTTATTTACGAAAAACGGAAAATCCCGGAGTGCTTCTCAATTACGAATTTTCATTGATGACTTTGAGTTTTTCGTAACCAAACCAAGCGATTGGGATGCCTTTGAAGGGCAAGTTTTTTCATTACAGGCTTATTTAGAATCACTGAAATATTTACCCCAAAAAGAAATTGCCTCCCTTTGCAAGGAAAGTCCCCAAAGATACGCTATTAAGCTTTCAGAAGATGGTAGAAAGCTTAATGCTGATAGATGCCTTTATTACAATAAAAAAGGAATAAGCGAAAAGAATGACTGGCATATCCGTCTTGACATCCAACCCTTGTACGGAGATAATGAATCAGATTTTACAGGTGTGGGTACAGATATTATTCATGTGTTTTATAATGGAAATGATTCTACGAATGCTATCCTTAGTTCCGCTGAGGAACTATGGAATGCACGCACAAAATATGTGGGCGATAATTCCGCCGTGGGGAAAATCATCAACCTTTTGCAGTTTCCTGAAGAGGTGGCCTATAGCGGGTTCGAACTGCATACAAGCGGGCATCCCGGGCATCCCTATGCTATAACAGTGAAATTCGAAACTGACGCAGAAACACGTAATTTTTATTCGGGATCAGATAACCAATCCCCTTTTCAAATAAATGCACTGATAATGTTTTCTTTAATCGAAAACGCGGAATATATTACTTTTGCTTTAGATGATGGTTTTTATGATCCATTCTATATTCAGTTCACTTCCGATATGGCTAAAATGATACTCGGTGACAATTATCTTAAAGATAGTAAGACACTCGATGGATTCCGTTTCCAAATCGAGGAGCTTATGGGGCTGATTCCCGCAAACGCATCAAATCCAAGCAAATCTCTTACTTTGGACGAAGCCGTTGCCTTGGCCCTTAACTCCGGCCGCAGTCACTATTTTGAGGGAGAATGTTTTGCCGAAGGACATATTATTTTAGGCACAGACAAAGGGAGAGACACAACAATGATATATGCACTAACAATGACAGGCTGGTTCGGTTTTCAAAATGATAATTTTGTCAAGGTTTCGGGGACCGGTGTTATTCCCGCAGTAGTTACGCTAAAGGACAATAACGATGTTAGCATTGAATATCCCAAAGACGGCAGTTACTACGTGTCGTCTATTAAAGAGATGTTTCCCTCCAAATATCAAAACCGAATTTTTGATGACAGAGATAGTGATCAGAAAGTATTAAAGGAGCAAGAACAAGCTTATGCAAAAGAATATCTCTCTAAGATTGGCCGTAAAGCGGAAATAGGAGATTATAGGGATTTCAGTCACATATTGCTGACAGACTTAGGCGTCTCAGTTGAAGTTTCAAATAAAATAATGGAAGATTTCCATATGAAACAAGGAAATTATCCATATTTCATAGGAACACAAGAATATATTGAAGAAGGCCCGCGTGTGGTCTATGAGATGAGTTATGACGAAAATCAAAACGAGATTAGGTTTAGAAAATACGCTTATGAAACCAAAGAAATTGCAGAGCAGTTTGTATTTGATTCCTTGACGGGTGAGCAAATTGCTCAATAAGGCTTAATGGCACGGGGACGTTTTGTTAATGGCACGTGGCATGGGGGGCGCTTTGGGACCTATGT
>CAYMGK010000063.1:0-9478 GCA_964389965.1 uncultured Clostridia bacterium
AGCAACTACACCTGCACCTACGGTCTTGCCACCTTCACGTATTGCAAATCTAAGACCTTGTTCGATTGCTATTGGTGAGATAAGTTCTACATCCATAACTATATTATCACCGGGCATGACCATCTCTGTGCCTTCAGGCAGGGTAATGGAGCCTGTAACGTCTGTTGTCCTAAAGTAAAACTGTGGCCTATAGCCATTGAAAAAGGGTGTGTGTCTGCCGCCTTCTTCTTTTTTAAGTACATATATCTGACCTTTGAATTTAGTATGGGGTTTTATACTGTCGGGTTTTGCTAATACCATACCTCTTTCTACTTGATCTCTTGAAATTCCCCGTAGCAATGTGCCTATATTGTCTCCGGCCTCGGCAGAGTCAAGTAGCTTTCTAAACATCTCTACTCCTGTTACTACGGTCTTTCTGCTCTCTTCGGCTATACCTACTATTTCTACATTGTCCCCTACTTTTACTGTGCCTCTCTCTACTCTACCGGTCACTACTGTGCCTCTACCGGTTATAGTAAATACGTCTTCTACGGGCATCAGGAAGGGTTTGTCTGTGTCTCGCTCCGGTGTGGGAATGTAATTGTCTACTTGTTCCATTAGTTCCCATATCTTGCTACACCATTTGCAGTCTTTTTGACCACAGCCACATTCAAGGGCTTTTAAGGCTGATCCTGTTACTACAGGTATGTCGTCTCCCGGAAATTCATATTCTGACAGAAGTTCTCTTGCTTCCATTTCTACCAGTTCAAGTAGTTCTTCGTCGTCAACCATATCGGCTTTGTTTAAGAATACTACTATATAGGGTACGCCTACTTGACGGGCTAAGAGTATGTGCTCTCTTGTCTGAGGCATGGGGCCGTCTGCGGCTGATATTACCAGTATCGCTCCGTCCATTTGGGCTGCTCCGGTTATCATATTTTTTACATAGTCTGCGTGACCGGGACAGTCTACATGGGCGTAGTGACGGTTCTCTGTTTCATATTCTACATGGGATGTGGCTATTGTTATTCCACGTTCCCGCTCTTCGGGGGCTTTGTCTATATTGTCAAATTCTATAAAGTCTGACAGCCCTGAGTCTGATAATACTTTTGTAATGGCTGCTGTAAGGGTTGTCTTACCGTGGTCTACATGCCCTATTGTGCCTATGTTTACATGGGGTTTTGTCCTCTCATATTTTTGTTTTGCCATGTTTATCCTCCTTGATAATATTTTATCTGTTTGTTATTTCATCGACAATGCTTTTAGGAATCTTTGCATAGTGGGAAAACTGCATTGTATAGGTCCCACGACCTTGAGTTTTTGACCTTAAATCAGTAGCATAACCAAACATATCTGATAAAGGTACAAAGCCATTGATTACTTGAGTCACTCCCCGAGGGTTCACGCCTTCTATTTGACCACGGCGAGCATTAATATCACCGATAACATCACCTAAATATGCTTCCGGCACTACAACTTCAACTTTCATAATAGGCTCCAACAGCACTGGTGAGGCCTTATTCATACCATCTTTAAAGGCCATGGAACCGGCTATTTTAAAAGCCATTTCCGAGGAATCCACCTCATGGTAGGATCCATCATATAGTGTAACTTTTACATCTATTACCGGGTATCCCGCAACAACACCGCTTGTTAGAGCTTCACGGACACCAGTTTCCACAGCCGGTATAAACTCTTTAGGAATTACACCACCGACGATTTTATTGACAAATTCAAACCCTTTACCTTGTTCTAATGGTTCTATCTCTAAACAAACATGACCATACTGACCGCGACCACCAGATTGCCTAATGAACCTACCCTCGGCTTTAGCCTGTTCACATATAGTCTCCTTATATGCTACCTGCGGTCGGCCTACATTTGCTCCTACTTTAAATTCTCTAAGCATCCTGTCAACTATTATTTCAAGGTGGAGTTCTCCCATCCCCGCAATAATTGTCTGACCGGTTTCCTGTTCAGTATAGGTTTTAAATGTTGGATCCTCTTCTGCAAGTCTCAATAAAGCTACACCCATTTTATCCTGATCAGCTTTGGTTTTAGGTTCAATTGCTACTCGGATAACAGGTTCGGGAAATTGCATGGATTCCAGGATAACCGAATGTTCCTCATCTGAAAGACTATCACCAGTAGCCGTATCCTTAAGGCCAACAGCCGCCACTATATCACCTGCCAGCACTTCATCAACTTCCTGGCGATGATTTGCATGCATGTAAAGAATCCGACCTATACGTTCTTTCCTGTCTTTCGTGGAGTTATATACATAAGTCCCAGATTTAAGTCTTCCGGAATAGACCCTGAAATAAGTGAGTTTCCCAACATATGGATCACTTACAATTTTAAATGCCAGTGCGGAAAAAGGCTCATCATCACTGGCACGCCTTTCTGTTTCTTCCCCGGTTTCAGTGCTTATGCATTTAACCGGAGGTATATCTAGCGGTGAAGGCATATAATAAATAACTGCATCCAATAACAATTGGACTCCTTTATTTTTATAAGATGAACCACAGAGCACAGGTGTAATCTCAACTTCTACACAGGCCTTGCGTATGGCAAGTCGAAGTTCCGATTCCGGAATATCTTCACCTTCAAGATACTTTAACATTATCTCTTCATCAGTATCTGATAATATTTCTAACATTTTTTCACGATATTGATGAGCTTTTTCTAACATATCTGCAGGAATATCTTGTTCAAGTACATTAGTGCCCATGTCATCTGTGAAAATATATGCTTTTTGATGAACTAAGTCTATAATGCCTTTAAAATTATCTTCACTGCCTATGGGTATCTGAATGGGAACCGGTCGGGCACCCAATCTTTCCTTCATCATAGACATGACATTTTCAAAATCTGCCCCAACAATGTCCATTTTATTGATATAGGCAATTCTCGGGACTCTATATTTATCCGCTTGACGCCACACTGTCTCCGATTGGGGCTCAACTCCCCCTTTTGCACAAAAAACAGCCACTGAACCGTCAAGAACCCGCAAAGACCTTTCAACCTCCACTGTAAAGTCCACGTGCCCTGGCGTATCAATAATGTTCACGCGATGATCTTTCCAATAACACGTTGTTGCAGCCGATGTAATGGTAATACCTCTTTCCTGTTCCTGTTCCATCCAGTCCATAACAGCTGATCCTTCGTGAGTCTCTCCCATCTTATGAACCTTACCGGTATAAAACAATATCCTTTCAGTAGTGGTAGTTTTACCGGCATCTATATGTGCCATGATACCGATGTTTCTTATCTTATCTAATGTAACCTGCCTAGGCACAAATCTACACTCCTTTCTATTACCAAGTCTTTACTGTTCAACGGCCCTTTACCATCTATAATGTGCAAAGGCTTTGTTGGCTTCGGCCATCTTGTGTGTTTCTTCTTTTTTTCTAACTGCACCACCCATGCCATTGGCCGCATCCATAATTTCCCCGGCTAGTTTTTCGGACATGGTCCTTTCACCACGTTTCCTTGCATGTTCTATCAACCATCTGACACCAAGGGTAAGTCTCCTATCTTGTCTTACATCAGATGGAACCTGATAAGTAGCACCACCAACTCGTCTAGGCCTAACTTCTACTATGGGCATTATGTTTTTTAAAGCTTCATGGAAAACTTCCATGGAATCTTTGCCAGTTCTTTCTCTGACGATTTCAAATGCCCTATAGCAATTTTTTTGCGCTAAACCCCTTTTGCCATCGTACATAACCTTATTTATGAGTTTTGTTACCAGTTTATCCCTGTATATGGGATCCTCATGGACCAACCTCTTTTCAACATAACCTCGCCTTGGCATTATATCCCTCCTTTAACCGTTTTTATTTGGGCTTTTTAGCACCATAATGAGATCTGCCCTGTTTGCGATCTGTCACACCGGCAGCATCCAATGCCCCTCTGACCACATGATATCTAACACCGGGAAGGTCTTTAACTCTACCGCCCCGAAGCAACACTACCGAGTGTTCTTGAAGATTATGACCAATACCCGGAATATAAGCTGTAACCTCAATGCCATTAGTAAGCCTTACTCTGGCAACTTTCCTAAGTGCTGAATTTGGTTTTTTCGGGGTGCTAGTTTTTACCACTGTGCAAACCCCACGTTTTTGAGGTGAACCCTGAAGAGCGGGGGCATCGGATGTATGTCCCACCTTTTTTCTTCCCTTTCTCACCAATTGATTAATTGTTGGCATTTTGGCACCTCCTTCCATATTATTAAGATACATCTTTTATGTGACACAAAAAAGATGCCCTCATATAGGGGCATCCAATAACTAAACTATAGTTTCAAAATCGCAGCTGAGGCTGCCCCTACCTGAATTCCACAGGCATCCCCCAATTCTCTCATAGTATTAACAGCCACAGTTGTGATATCGTTTTCTCGGCACATTTCCTTAAGCTTGGATACCACATGTTCCTCGGCATCCTGAGCAATAAAAACTGTGTCGACCTGATTTTTGTCAATGGCTTTTAAAGTCTGTTTAGTTCCTATGATTTTCTTTGGGGCCTGTTTTAATTTATCAAGCATTTTTCTCGCCCTCCCCTTTTGTTATATAAAGAGAGCTAAAAGTTGCACTCATATATTCTAACATCATAGATTTTGACTGTCAACAAAAAGAAGTTCTATTAGGATTTATCTAAATCAATATGTTCTTCCGATTCCTTGTTGGGAACCTGAAGTTTTACATTTCTATAACGGCTCATTCCGGTCCCGGCAGGAATTAGTTTTCCTATAATGACGTTCTCTTTAAGGCCTAATAGCGGATCTCTCTTACCCTTTATCGCAGCATCTGTAAGCACTCTTGTAGTTTCTTGGAAAGAAGCGGCAGATAAGAAAGAGTCAGTAGCAAGAGACGCCTTTGTAATACCTAATAGCACCCTTTTGCCCTTGGCAAGAGTCTTGCCGGCAAGGGCCATTTCATTGTTTATATCTTCAAATTCAAATACATCTATTAACTCACCTGGTAGTAACTCGGTATCCCCTGGGTCCTCCACTTTGACTTTCCTAAGCATTTGCCGGATGATTACCTCTATGTGCTTGTCATTGATATCCACACCTTGAAGTCTGTATACCCTAAGCACTTCCTGGAGTAAATAGGTTTGAACTCCACGTATTCCTTTTATCTTTAAAATATCATGTGGATTCACCGAACCCTCACATAATTCATCACCGGCTTCCACTACACTACCGGTCTCTACTTTTAACCGTGCACCGTACGGCACTTGGTAAACTTTAGTTTCTCCTGATGGGGAAGTAATCTCCACTTCCCTTTTCTTTTTGCTTTCCAAAATCTTAGTAGTGCCGCCCACCTCAGTAATCACTGCTTGACCTTTTGGCTTACGGGCTTCAAAGAGCTCCTCTACCCTTGGGAGCCCTTGAGTGATATCCTGCCCTGCCACACCACCAGTATGGAAAGTTCTCATGGTAAGCTGCGTTCCGGGTTCTCCAATGGACTGAGCAGCTATAATTCCCACTGCTTCACCTATATCGACGGGCTTTCCGGTAGCCATGTTTTTACCATAGCAGCGGGCACATACCCCGTGTCGTGTTCTACAAGTAAGGACCGAGCGAATTTCCACTTCTTTTATACCTAGCTCTACAATGCGGTTGGCAACATCAAGGCTTATAGGCTCATTAGCATGAACTAGAATTTCATTTGTCTTTGGATCTACAATATCTTCTAAGGCATAGCGCCCTTCAATCCGCTCTTCGATGTCTTCAATAATTTCCCTACCATCTTTAATAGGCTTTACCACTATTCCCTCAGTAGTACCACAATCCATTTCTCTCACTATTACATCCTGACTTACATCAACTAACCGACGTGTTAGATATCCTGAATCAGCAGTTCGCAAAGCCGTATCAGCTAATCCCTTCCTAGCACCATGTGTTGAGATAAAATACTCAAGCACAGTAAGGCCTTCCCTAAAATTAGCCTTAATAGGCAGGTCTATAATTCTGCCGGATGGATCTGCCATAAGGCCGCGCATACCGGCTAACTGCCTTATTTGCTGCTTGTTACCCCTTGCTCCGGAATCTGCCATCATATATATGGAATTGAACCGGTCAAGGGAATTCATTAAGGTTTCTGTCATTTCATCAGTTGCAGCTGTCCATATATCCAAGGTGTTCTCATATCTTTCATCTTCAGAAATTAGACCCCTTCTATATAACAGTTCCACCTGATCTACTTTTTCATCAGCTTCGGAAAGTATTTTCTCTTTTTCCTCAGGCACTTCTATATCGGTAATACCAATAGTAATTCCCGCTTTAGTAGCATACATAAAGCCTTTCCGCTTTATCCTATCTAAAACCTCGGCGGTAACAGTAGTACCGTGTAGTCTATAGCAACGTTCCACTATATTCCCTAACTTACCCTTATCAACTAAGCAGTTAAGCTCAAGTTCAAAAAGATTTTCCTTTTTGGTTCTGTCAACATATCCTAAATCCTGGGGAATTCCCTCATTGAAAATAATTCTCCCCACAGTAGTTTTAATTG
Organism: uncultured Clostridia bacterium; assembly: GCA_964389965.1. Lineage (GTDB taxonomy): Bacteria > Bacillota > Thermosediminibacteria > Thermosediminibacterales > Tepidanaerobacteraceae > DUNY01. The sequence continues at coordinate 6,498 of CAYMGK010000063.1, forward strand.
TTCCACATTCCTGTTGGCCGTCAACATTTCTTGTCATCCTGACATTGATTATAGTGTGCAAACTTACTTCATCCATCTCATGGGCAAGAACCGCTTCTTCAGGACTTGAGAAGTATTTACCCTCACCTTTTTCTCCAGGTCTATCAATAGTTAGATAATAAGAACCTAAAACCATATCCTGCGTTGGAGTGGCTACAGGTTTCCCGTCCTGGGGTTTTAAAATATTGTTTATAGCTAACATTAAAAGTCGGGCTTCAGCTTGGGCTTCAGCCGAAAGAGGTAAATGCACTGCCATCTGATCCCCGTCAAAGTCGGCATTGTATGCTGTACATACCAGTGGGTGGATTTGAATGGCCCTACCTTCCACCAATACAGGCTCAAAAGCCTGTATTCCAAGGCGATGCAAGGTGGGAGCACGATTTAAAAGCACCGGGTGGTCTTTTATTATGTCTTCAAGCACATCCCATACTTCTGGCCTCACCCGTTCCACCATGCGTTTTGCACTTTTTATATTATGTGTATGACCTTCAGACACTAATTTTTTCATGACAAAAGGTTTGAATAATTCCAAAGCCATTTCCTTAGGTAAACCACATTGATAGAGTTTGAGTTCAGGCCCTATAACTATAACTGAACGGCCGGAATAGTCAACACGTTTGCCAAGTAAATTTTGGCGAAATCTGCCCTGTTTGCCTTTTAGCATATCACTGAGAGATTTAAGAGCCCTATTGCCTGGACCTGTTACAGGTCTTCCGCGCCTGCCATTATCTATTAATGCATCCACGGCCTCCTGTAACATCCGCTTCTCATTTCTTACAATGATATCAGGGGCACCTAGGTCTAAAAGCCGTTTTAAGCGATTATTTCTGTTTATAACTCTACGGTATAAATCATTCAGATCTGATGTAGCAAACCGCCCTCCATCTAACTGCACCATTGGCCGAAGATCCGGTGGAATCACCGGAATCACTTCAAGAACCATAGATTGTGGTTTGTTTTTAGATTTTTTAAAAGCCTCTATTACTTCTAGGCGTCTAAGAATCCTAACACGTTTTTGGCCTGTTACATCCTTTAATTCTGCCCGAAGTTTTTTTGACAGTTCTTCACAATTAATTTCTGCTAAAAGTTCTCTTATTGATTCAGCTCCCATACCGGCCCTAAAAGCACTGCCATATTTATCCCGATATTCCCTGTACTCTTTTTCGGTTAATAACTGTTTTTTAATAAGAGGCGTATTGCCGGGATTGACTACAATGTAAGAAGCGAAATATATTACTCTTTCGAGGGATCGTGGTGACATATCAAGAATCAAACCAATACGACTGGGTATTCCTTTTAAAAACCATATATGTGAGACTGGTGCAGCTAGTTCTATATGTCCCATCCTCTCTCGGCGAACTTTAGATTTTGTGACCTCGACACCACAGCGATCACAAATAACACCTTTGTATCTCACCCTTTTGTACTTGCCACAGTGACATTCCCAATCTTTTGCCGGGCCGAATATGCGTTCACAGAACAACCCCTGCTTTTCAGGTTTTAAGGTCCTGTAATTAATGGTCTCCGGTTTTTTTACTTCTCCCTTCGACCATTCCCTAATTTGTTCTGGTGAGGCAAGACCTATCTTTATGGAATCAAAGTAGTTAAGTTCTAACAAATGTTTCTCTCCCTTCACTGCTTGGTTGGAGCTTTTGAACAAAGTAACATAAACTAACCGGATGCACCTGACTGTAAGTCTATTTCACTATCAGTATAAGAGTCACCGGATTTTTCCCCGTCTTCCAAGCCCTCCATGTTTACATCTAAAGACTCTTGTTCCACATCGTCTTCATCGTCTTCTTTTATTTGTATTTCACCCATGTCTTTAGACGTGATTTTTACATCCAAAGCAAGAGATTGAAGTTCCTTTATCAAAACTTTGAAGGATTCAGGTATTCCCGGTTCCGGCACATTCTCACCCTTGACAATGGCCTCATACGTCTTTACACGACCTAAAACATCATCTGATTTCACCGTGAGGAGCTCTTGAAGGGTATAGCTTGCACCATAAGCTTCCAATGCCCAGACTTCCATTTCTCCAAACCGCTGACCACCGAATTGGGCTTTACCGCCTAAGGGCTGCTGGGTAACCAAAGAATATGGCCCTGTGGAACGAGCATGTATCTTATCATCGACTAAATGGGCCAATTTGAGCATGTACATATACCCTACAGTCACCCGGCGATTAAATGTCAATCCTGTGCGACCATCCCTTAACTCCGTTTTCCCGTCTTTCGGCACATTTGCTCTTTCAAGTGTTTCAACAATCTCATGTTCTTCCGCACCATCAAATACCGGTGTGGCTATATGCCAGCCAAGGGCCTTTGCAGCCCATCCCAGATGTGTTTCCATGACTTGGCCAATATTCATACGAGAAGGAACACCGAGGGGATTTAGTACGATATCAACTGGAGTCCCATCAGGTAGAAAGGGCATATCTTCCACTGGCATTATTCTAGAAATAACACCTTTGTTCCCATGGCGACCGGCCATTTTATCCCCTTCCGAAATTTTCCTTTTCTGAGCAATGAAAACCCGCACAAGTTCATTGACACCGGGAGACAGTTCATCGCCGTTTTCCCGGGTAAATACCCTTACATCTACAACTATACCATATTCCCCGTGGGGCACCCTTAGTGAAGTATCTCTGACTTCCCTTGCTTTTTCCCCGAAAATGGCTCTGAGAAGTCTCTCTTCGGCTGTAAGTTCAGTTTCACCCTTTGGTGTAACCTTGCCTACTAGGATATCTCCTGCCCGAACTTCCGCACCGATTCTAATAATCCCGCGTTCATCCAAGTCTTTTAAAGCCTCTTCACCTACATTTGGAATATCTCGGGTTATTTCCTCAGGTCCCAATTTAGTATCACGTGCATCAGATTCATATTGTTCTATATGAATAGATGTAAATACATCTTCCTTTACAAGGCGTTCAGAAAGTAGTA
>CAYMGK010000064.1:0-8853 GCA_964389965.1 uncultured Clostridia bacterium
CTATCCCAAGCAGCCCCGTAGATTAAAAGCGTGGCTGGGGCGGTAGGATTCGAAAATAAAAAGGGCTGTTTTTTAGAGTATTGCAGAAATGCTTTGAGGGCCGAAGAAGCTTGATATATAGCGCTTTTTGAGGTATAGTAATTATTGACAGTTGCTTTGAGCTTCGCTCATTATGGCGCAGTCTGCACACTGGCTGCACACAGAACAAATGTTTTATAAGAGGTGAACGGCATGAACATTCGGCTTGGTGGTGGCGAATATGATGGCGGCGAAATGGCCACATGGGAAGCGCGGACATTATTCCTTGATGCGGTGGCCAGGGTTGAGCCCGAAGTGTTAGCCAGTTTACGGGCCGACGTTCTGCCGCATTATGATAGCAAAAAAATTGTCAGGTGGGGCGATGCTGGCGGCGATTTGCGAATTGCCCTTGAGGGTTGGGCGGCCCGGTTTAACATCGCTTTCGAGTGGGTTTATCAGACAGCGCTGGTCACTCTTTGGTGCTGGTCTATAGTGGACGGGGCTGACCAGGATGAAATAGCTGGCGAGTGGCAGCATGACACGGGGGCTTATTGGTTACATACTACCAGGGGTGAACGCCGAATAGCCTTCAATCATGCGGGCTGGGACCCGGCAGGGGAAACAAGGGGAGATTTCAAAAGGCGCATGATGGCCGAATTTACCGACTACCTTGAAAGCTATCTTCAAAAGTTGGGCGATCTTGTAGAGGGACGGGGACTTGAGAAGGCGTCAGAAATTCGGAACCCCGATCAGTTTGAATGGCTGGCAATGTGGCAGGTTGCTGGATATGAAACCTTCGGGGAGATAGCAAAAGATGTTTACACAAGCAGACAAGCGGTAACGCTGGGAATACAAAGGGCGGCGGGAAAATGCGGGATCCCTGTGCCGAGGGGTGAGCCGGGCCGACCGGGTGCTGTTGGCAAGCCGGCAAATAAATAATTTAGACTGAGGGGCGTTGAGGGTGGGAAGCCGAAAGGCTTCTTTTTTTGCTTAAAACGCAGTACAGACCGAAGAATCCCATGTGCGTTCTTTTCAATATATTCTGACCCCTCTATACTTTAATTGACAGCGGTTGAAATCCCTTTGGAGGTGCTAAAATGCGGTTACTTATAATTCCGGAGGTTGCCGAGATGCTGCGAATATCGGAACCCCGGGCTTATGAATTGGTGCGGCAGGGGCTTATTCCTCATATGAGGCTGGGCCGGCAGATTCGCGTTGAAGAGGGTGCGCTTCGGGAATTTATCAAAAGTGGCGGCCAGGCGTTGCCGGGGGGTTGGCGCCGTGAAGCATAAAGGCGTAAAGCCCGGCCTGTCACCGGGCTTTACCAAAGAAAGGCGGCGGTTGTTATGCCTACGACTAACTTAACACAGCGGCGGCTAATTTACAAGCAATTCAAAAAAGCGATGGAGCTGCCGGACCCAATGCGATCTTTCGAGGAATACCAAAAACTGAATAATGAGGATCTGGACGAAATGAACCGCCTGGAGCTACGGAACGAGTGGAACCGAGTGGAGCTGGCCCTGATGCTGATGAGTGACGATCAGCTTCTCTATGTTGAACCCGATGGTGGCCATGTTACTGCGAAGGCTTACCTTTTGACCCGGCTGGCAGCTATCAAAAGGCGCTGGAAGGGGGTTGCCTGATGGAAACCCTGGACGGCCTGATAAAAGCCGCCTACGGGCCGCCAGAGGCCGCCAGGCGTGAAGTTAAGCGGCCACCGGATGTGAAGCCTGCCGAACCCGTCAAGGATCCTGCAAAGGCGATAACGGCAATGACGGCGCTGGAACTGCTGCAAAGCGATCTGCCACCCCGGGCCGATGTAATAGGCGGCGGCGTTCTACCAAAGGGCGGCCTGGCGCTGCTGGCAGGACAATTCAAAAGCGGCAAAACGATCTTGGGGCTGCAAGCGGCCCTGGAGACCGCCAGGGGCGGCAGCGTTCTTGGCTTTGACACGGCGCCGGGCCGGGTGTTGCTGCTATCCGGCGAAGGCGGCCCCCAGCTGCTGCGTGAGCGTTTAGAGAAGATGGCCGGGGGCGATATGGCCGGCCTGGAAGATCTGCTGCTTTGGTGGCCCACGGAAAGCCGGCTGGACCTGGCCGAAGAAGAGAGCCGGGCGGCCCTGGCTGAATACTGCAAGGCCCAAAAGATCGAGCTGCTGATCGTTGATCCGTTGATCAGGTTTAACAGCTTGGACGAAAATTCCACCCTGGAGATGGGGAAATTTGTGCGCGGTTTGGCGGAGCTGCGGCAAAAAACCGGCACGGCGATCCTGCTGGTCCACCATACCAGGAAGCCCGGCAAAGGCAGCAATGGCGGCGCTGCGGAGGCCCGGGGATCTACCGTTCTTCATGGTGAAGCCGATAGCCTGATGGTGCTGCAGAGCAGGCGGGCCAACAATGACTTCACCCTTCAGTTTGAGCTGCGCTGGGCCGAAGAGCCGCCGGCGCTACGGCTGGAGCTGGACCCGGGAACACTTCTTTTCAATGTTGTGGGCGAAGTTGAAGGAAATCGGAAGCTGACGGAGGGCAGGCTTTATGATCTTCTGATGGAGCAAGGGCCATGCACAAAAGATGGCCTGGCGGAAATAACAAAAACGACTGACCGGACCGTTCAAAAATACTTGATCATCCTTGAGAAGCAAGGGCTGGCCGATAACTATACTGAGCCCGGATCAAGAGGCAAAAAGCTATGGTTTGCCATAAATAGCACAGAAGATCGGAAGTTGTAAAAATGCAAGCTTCTGACCTTCAAAAAATGGCTATATACCGGGCTTTTTTGATACGTGCTCATAAGAGGGTGGAAGGCCGGAAGAACTTGGTCGGAAGATCGGAAGGTCCCCCTCTAGAGGGGGGGACTTCTTCCGACCTTCTTCCCATGACCTACGCGACAGAAATGCGAGGTGAGAAAGTGAATAACAGACTTATTGAAATTCCCATGCACAAGGGCTGCCGCCTTTTCTTAACTGCCGAAGAATATAAAAACGGGATTCGGCGCGGCAAGGCGATAATGCGGAGCCGTCAGGCCCGGGAGAGGGCCCAGAAACGGAAGGGGCGGGGCGATAGTTGAGCGTCAATCCACCGGGGCGGGATAGCGCTGATGATATAAAGACGGCCTTTCACGTTTACCCCTTGATGCCTGAACGGATCAGGGGGCTAGAAATCGAAAGGGCCAGAATCATAAAGGGGCTGATGCCAAAGTATGGGGCTTCGCTGGTGCAGGTGAGCAGGCGCAGCGGTGGGGCAGTGAGCGACCCGACCGGAAGGGCAGCGGTAAGAATAGAGGGCCACCCCTTCATCAAAAAGTTAGGGGGCCTGATCGCCTACTGGCGGCAGCGGCAGGAGAAGGTGGAGCGGGTGCTTCAGCAGCTCACCGAAGCTGAGCGACAAGTTGTTGATGTTTACTTCTTTGCTGATGTAGATGTTGACGAAAAGGATCAAACGATTAGTTGGAAGATGATTCGCGAAATGAAAGCGGAAACGATAAAGAAGATCGTCAGATTGTGGAATGAATGTTGATTTACAGAAGGTGGTAGGGGAGGGTTAAAAGTCGGGGGCCGGATCGCTCCAAACCGTTGGAGCCTGTCCCCGCGAGGAATCCATGCGGAGACATTTTCCGTCAAGCTGGAAAGGAGATGGACGCAGTGCGAGGTGGACAGAACCGCAAATCTGCAAAGCTGAAAATTCTTGAGGGCCGGGCCGCTGGCCAGATTGACAGATCGCCGAAAACGCCGCCGATCTTTCCCCGCCGAGCGCCCAGGGGAACGCCTAAACATGCGCGGCAACTTTGGAAGGTTTACGCCCCGATGCTGGACCGGGCGGGAGTGCTGCGGGCTTCCGATGTGCCGGCCTGGGAGGTACTATGCCTGACCTACAATTCAATTCGCCTGGCCGAAGAAGAGATCGCGAAGCATGGCCTGCTGATACCAGGCGCGCGCGGTGAGGAACTGGTCAAGAACCCGGCCGTCTCGATCTTGAATCAGGCGCGGCAGCAATTCCGGCTGCAATGTCAAACCTTCGGCCTTGACCCTCATTCCAGGGAGCGCCTGGGCCTGGCCGTTGATCAGGGGGAGCCGGACCCGATGGAGGGCCTGCTGTCAGGATTGGATTGAAAGGAGATGCAAAATGGTTACAGTTGATTTTGAAGGGTTGGAGGATTTGTCACCAGCTGAACTGAAGGCGGCGCTGATACGTTTTAGCGAAGCACGGAATAAGTATGCGGCTGACGGCCGGGCTGGTATGGCTGCAATGTTTAACGGGCTGTTGACAGCGCTGGACGAAGAACGGGAGCGGCGCAGGGCTACCCTGGCGCAGTTGAACGCTGACCTACTCGACGATGACGGGGATTATGAATGGACGCCGGATGCTTGACTGTACTTTGAATATTTGCTATACTGAAATTGATGGACGCTGCAATGCTCCGGGCCGGCGGACGCCGGGCGGCGCTTGCAGTAAGACGGTTTTGTTTTTACGCGGACGCGTGAAGGCGCACCGTAAAGAACCCCAGTAAGGGGCTTTACTAGGTGCGCTTTTTATATGCACCGGGCCCCGGAAGGAGCAGAACATGAATAGACCCTGGGAAAATGAAAACCTGAGTATGGATGAAGCAGAAAAGATAATAGTTATGAAGAAATATCGCGCTGCACTTTTGAAGGAGGCGCGAGGCATTTTGGCTGAAGCACAGTTGGAGAAGCGAGACCTAACGACTGCTGAAGAGAAACGCTATAATGCGCTGGACAAAGAGATCGACGAGGTTGGCCTGCTGCATGATGTTGCCGAGGCGAAGCTGGCCGAAGAGCGTAAAGCCGGCGAAGAGGGGGCCCCGCTTGCCAGTGGCCGACCCTATCCCCAGGCTGGCGGGAATTCGGCCCTCGATGATCGCGGCAGGGTAATTCCTCTTCTGACGCATGAGCAGCGCATGAGCGATCATGTTAAAGAGCAGGCCCCGGAAGAACTGCGGGCCGGCGAAGCTACCACCGGCAGGATTATTCGGGGTATGCTGACCGGCTGGCAGGGCCTGGACGCAGAGCGCCGGGCCCTGGTGGGATACGAGGATCCGAAGGGTGGCTACCTCCTGCCGTCACCCTTGAGCGCGCGTTTCATCGATCTGGCCCGCTCAAAGATGGTCCTATCGCGGGCCGGTGCAGTGACGGTTCCGGTTGATAGCGATTCGCTGAAAATACCGAAGCTGCTGGCCGATCCGACGCCGTACTGGAGGGGCGAGCTGCAGGAGATCGCTCAAAGTGATCCGACCTTCGGTGCTGTTATTCTAAAGCCCAAAACGGTGGCCATACTGACGCTGGTCAGTTATGAAGTATGGGAAGATGCTGCCGGCCTGGGGCGGGCCGTTGAGGAAGCCCTGAGCGCTGCCCTGGCCCTGGAAATTGACCGCGTGGGGCTGCTGGGCGGTGGAGAAGGCAACGCAAACGAGCCGACCGGCATTTACTATACCGACGGGATCGGAACCGTGGAGATGGGCACCAACGGGGACACCCCGACCGATTACAGTAAATTCCTGGACGCGATCGAGAAGATCGAAGATGCAAACGGTGACCCGGCAACGCTGATCTATAACCCTTCGACAAAGCGGACCCTGGCCGGGCTGACTACCGGCATAAGCGGTGACAACACCCCTTTAAAGGCTCCGGCTGATGTTGAGGCGCTCCGCCGGATGGTAACCACCGCGATCCCCAACGATCTGGCCTGGGGAAGCGGCACGGACTGCACGGCGGCGTTCCTTGGCGGGTTCCCCAATGTATATATGGGAATGCGTCAACAAGTCAGGATCGATGTTTCTCATGAGGCCGGCGACGCCTTCGGCAAGCTGGGCCTATACGTGAGAGCCTTCGCGCGGGTTGACTTCGCCATAATTCGGCCGGCGCAGTTGGTCAGGATTGTTGGAATTACGAAGGGGGACAACGGCAATGGCCTGTAAAGACATGAGCAGCAATATCAAGTTGGTTACGGCAATAGCGCCTGATCTTTACAAGAGCGCTCAAAGCCCGACTGGCGACGTGATAGACACAAAAGACTTTGAAAGCGTCACCCTGCTGGTTATTGCCGGCGCAGTGACCGATACGCAGACATTGACCCTTAAAGACAGTTGCCAGGCGGACAGTGGCTTTGCCGATGTCGAGGCCGCCGATGTGATCGGCGGCGCCGATGTGCTGGCCGACTTCCTGGCCGTTGACGATGCCGGCATTAAGGCCCTGGGCTATAACGGCGGCAAGCGATACCTAAAGGCTGCGTCAACTGCGACCGGTGCTGACGGGGCGACCTACGGCGTGATCGCGGTCCTGGGCCATCCCAAATATGGCCCTGTTGGCAAAGAAGAAGAGGAAGAAAGTGAAGAGGCCTAAAGGGTGTTATCGGGGGCGTCCGACCCCGTTAACATAGCCAGGCCCTGGGGCTGGTCACCCTGGGAGGCTGGCAAGCGCATTTCAGGTTCCATTCTATACCTCCTTGAAACCCCTGGGGAAACCCGGGGGTTTTTCTAATTACAGATTCCGCAACTTGAAGATAATTCAAAAATATCTATTGACGGCTATTTATTACCATGCTAAACTATCTTTAGCGATAGCAGAAGGGGCGATTCTCGGATGACTGACAAGATTCTAACACCGGCCCAGGCTGCCGAGCGGCTGCAAGTGTCAATATTCTCGATTCAGGAATGGCTGCGGCAGGGCAAGCTGAAGGGCTTCAAGGCTGGGCGTCTTTGGCGGATCAGGGAGGCCGATCTTGACGACTTCGTAACGAGGGGAGGACAGCGGCAGGAATAACCCCCAGGCGTTGCAGGGCAGCGCTGGTGCTGTTTCTAAAGGCGTTTAAGGGTATTAAGTGAAGGGAGGGGAGAAGTTGAGCAGGCTTTACACCTGCCCAGGTTGCGGCAGGCGGGGCGTCACCTATAACAAGGAACGCACCTGGGGGAGCTTCCGCTGCCGGTATTGTGGCCATTATCCGGGCTGGATTCGACCACCGGAAAAGGCAAGGGACCGCCGGACCCTGATTCGGCAAAACTAAAAAGGGGAGTTGAAAAAAATGAAAAGCAGAGAAGAGATGGCTTCGGAAATACAAGCGATCGCCGGGGAGCTGTCTATGCTAAACCTGATACGGCTGCTGTATTGTGCGAGGGCGCTTCGGAAAAAAGACGTTGAGGAAAAGGGGGAAGCGGCATGTCAGTAAAGACGGAAACGCTACCGGAGGAAATGCTTCAGGTGGCATATCGGCGGATGGACGATATTGACCCTTTGCAGCTACACCCTGATCGCGATGGGCAGGAGGAAAGAAACAGCAGGGCTTACAAGGTTTTAAAAAGCAAGGGCTTAACGCATGGCGAAATTAACGATGTAGAAGATGCCTGGTGCAGCGAACTGAACGTCTATTTTACCGTTGGTTATGCGCTGGGGCTGACCGATGGAATCGCGACTGGCCGGGCGGTTGGAGAAGCGAAGGCGCTCACCCGGTAAAGAGCAGCGCCTTCGGCAGATGAAGCCTGGCGGCTTCGCCTTGATTGTAACATGAAGCGGAAGAGATAGGAAGCCTGGGCCTGGCGTTGGCTGGGCCTGGGCGAATGAGAAGGAGGCGGCGGGTTAATGGCGGGACAAGGGCAGATAATAGAGCGAGGGAAGAATAAGTATATGGTGCGGGTGCCGCTGGGGACCGGCGCGAATGGGAAGCGGCTTTATCATAACAAGACTATTCACGGAAACAAGAAAGACGCGCAGCGCTACAGAACGAAAATCCTGCGACAGCGGGACCTGGGCGAGCTGGTGGAGCCGTCAAAAGAGCTGCTGGAGCCATACCTTGAAAGATGGCTGGAGACGGCGGCCAGGCCGCGAATTGCACCGTCAACTTTTATAACCTACGAAAAGTATGTTCTGCTTTACATTGTGCCGGGCCTGGGCAATAAGCGGATATCGGAGCTTGAGCCTTTGGAGATTCAGGAGCTTTATAATGACCTTGTAGAAAAGGGCATTTCACCGAAAACGGTTAAAAACATTCACGGCGTTCTCACGAATGCTTTAAAGCAGGCTGTCAAGTGGCAGCTCATCCGCACGAACCCGGCGGATCTGGTGGACCTGCCGAAGTATGACAAGGGCGAGATGCAGGTGCTCACCCCGGAGCAGGCGGCGCTGTTTATGGATGCGACTGTTTATTCAAAGCACAAGGCCCTTTTTTCCCTTCTTATTTCTTCAGGTATGCGGCCAGGTGAAGCCCTGGGCCTGAAGTGGGGAGATATTGACTTTAAGGCGGGCCGGGTGCATGTGCAGCGGGCGCTGTCAAGAACGAAAGAGGGCTGGAAGCTGCGGGAGCCGAAAACGGCGGGCAGCAGGCGGGCGATACCGCTGCCGCCTTCAGTTGTGGCGGACCTGAAAGAGCATCGGCAGGCCCAGGTTGAAGCACGGCTGAAGGTTTTAGACTATGACGATCAGGGGCTGGTATTCGCTGATGAAGGCGGGAAGCCTTTGAGCCAGTATAACGTCTATAAGCGGCACTTTAAGCCGCTGTTGCAAGACGCTGGCCTGCCGGATATTCGCATGTATGATCTGCGGCATACCTGCGCGACCCTACTGTTGGCCGCCGGGGAGCACCCGAAGGTTGTTAGTGAACGGCTGGGCCATGCAAGCGTTATGCTCACCCTTGACACGTATTCGCACGTTCTGCCCGGCATGCAAGAACGGGCCACGGAGAAGTTGGAGGAGATACTTTTTAACGGCCTGCACACTGGGCGCACACAAGGGAAAAAGTGAGGGCCGAAAAAGCCTGATCCTTAGCCAAAAAAAATGGCTGGGGCGGTAGGATTCGAACCTACGATGCGGGATCCAAAGTCCCGTGCCTT
>CAYMGK010000065.1:0-712 GCA_964389965.1 uncultured Clostridia bacterium
GTGTATATCAAAGGCCACTTTCGACAGAAGGGACCTATCAGGCGCTTTTGAATCCCATCCTTCTGAATGAATGAAAAAAAGTAGGGGAGGGAAGATTATGATAAAATTAAAAAAAATTAAGGCGATAGTCGTAAAGATACTAAAGGGATTAAAGATTTTAAAGGAGCCCACTATTTACTATATAGGAGGTAGTGAGGCATTGCCCCCACCACTTTCCGGAGATGAAGAAGGATTTTACTTGCATAAACTGGAAACGGGGGATACAGCAGTTAAGACGGTTTTAATTGAGAGAAACCTCAGGTTAGTAGTATATATAGCCCGTAAATTTGAAAATACGGGAATAAACATTGAAGATTTGATTTCTATTGGAACAATAGGTCTAATCAAAGCCATAAATACATTCGATCTTAATAAAAAAATTAAACTAGCTACATATGCGTCAAAATGCATTGAAAATGAAATACTAATGTACTTAAGGCGTAATAATAAAACTCGTGCTGAGGTCTCCTTTGATGAACCGCTGAATATTGATTGGGATGGCAATGAGCTTTTGTTGTCCGACATATTAGGGACCGATAATGATATGATTTACAAATATATAGAAGATGAAGTCGATAAAGAGCTCCTATGTGCGGCTATGAAAAAACTATCCCAGAGAGAACAGTGCATAATAAAACTTCGTTTCGGACTTAACGGGGGAATTGAAAAAACA
>CAYMGK010000065.1:766-8702 GCA_964389965.1 uncultured Clostridia bacterium
TGGTGCGGATGATGTAGTTTCACAAAAAAATAATGTATAAAAACCTCTCTCAATGGCAAAACTTTAAATGAAAACTTGGGAAGAAGGGAGAGGTTTTTTGTGATAATAAATAAAGTTGAAATATGTGGAGTTAACACCTCTAAACTCCCGGTACTTTCCAACATAAAAATGAAAGAACTTTTTTTGCAGATTCAAAAGGGAGATAAAAATGCTCGTGAAGAACTTATAAATGGTAATTTAAGACTTGTTTTAAGTGTGATTCAAAGATTTAATAACCGCGGAGAATATGTAGATGATTTATTTCAGGTTGGCTGTATAGGTTTGATGAAGGCAATAGATAACTTTGACCTTTCACAGAATGTAAAGTTCTCAACGTACGCTGTTCCAATGATAATCGGTGAAATCCGCAGGTATTTACGCGATAATAATCAAATAAGAGTGAGCCGCTCCTTACGGGATACGGCATATAAAGCACTTCAAGTGAGAGATAGCCTGGTTACTAAACATTCAAGAGAACCATCAATAACTGAGGTAGCTAAGGAAATGGATTTGCCCAGTGAAGATGTCGTTTTTGCCTTAGATGCTATTCAGGAACCTATTTCTCTATTTGAACCCATATACCATGATGGTGGGGATCCGATTTTCGTAATGGACCAGATAAGCGATGAAAAAAATCAGGATGGTCAGTGGCTTCAAGGTATTTCTATCAATGAGGCTATGCAAAGATTAGGTGATAGGGAAAAAAGAATCTTGAATCTAAGGTTCTTCGAAGGCAAGACGCAAATGGAGGTAGCTCAAGAGATAGGAATTTCTCAAGCACAGGTTTCCCGACTTGAAAAAGCCGCACTAAAACATATGAGAAAATACATCTAATTGGGGATGATAAAAATAAGATCGCTTTTAAATAGAATTATAGTATTTTTAACAGTACTCCTGACTTTAATAAATTTCCACTTTTCACCAAAAAGTACAGTGGCATATAATACTGAGAACTTGGTTACCATGAGAGTTGCGGCAAAAAAAATAAAATATTAGAAAAAGAATGCAATCTAAGGCCGATGAGAAGGCCTTAGTTTTTTTTATTCACATATTTTGTATTTCTCGAATATAATAACTTATGGTAAGATAATTCATGGGGGTATAATTATGATGAAAACGTCCGATTTAAGGCAAAAGGAGGTTATTAATATAACTGACGGTAAAAAACTAGGGTTTGTTTCAGATCTGGATATCGATTTGGAAAAAGGCATAATAAAATCCATGATAATTCCGGGGCAAAACAGGATATTCAGCCTATTTACGAAAGCGGGAGATTATATAATCCCATGGGAACAGATAAAGATAATTGGCTCAGATGTTATTTTAGTGGAAATGACAAATTTTACAAGTCCAACTAAACTATGACAAATCAAATGCTTTTGAATCTGGCTAAGTATATTATAAATAATTCAGGGGAGGTGGCCATATGAAATGCCCGTTTTGTGATAATATGGACAGTAAAGTTATGGATTCGAGGCCGACTGAAGAGGGGACCATAATAAGACGCCGGAGAGAATGTCCTATTTGTAAAAAAAGATTTACAACATATGAAAGAGTTGATGAGCTCCCCCTAACTGTAATAAAGAAAAGTGGGGTTCGCGAGGTTTTTGATTTACATAAAATAATGAACGGATTAATCAAGGCTTGCGAAAAAAGGCCAATTTCCATGGATACTTTACAAATCATTGCTGGTGACATCGAAAAAGATCTGAAGAATACGATGGAACAGGAAATAGAAAGTCGCAGAATCGGCGAAATGGTGATGAATCGCTTAAAAGCAATTGATGAGGTGGCATATGTGAGATTTGCATCGGTTTACAGGCAATTCAAGGATATAGACTCATATATTGAAGAAATAGAAAGATTAAAAAACCAAAGGAATGGTTATGCTGAAAAAACATAAAGGGAATAAAAAGGGACCGATTTCTGATGAAACATTTTTAGTGCCAATAAAAACAATAGGGTCTATGCCTATAAATGTAGCACTAGTATACCCTAATACATATAATATAGGGATGTCGAATTTAGGTTTTCATGCCATGTATTTTCAGATAAATTCCAGACCCGATGCTTTGTGCCATCGAGCATTTCTTAATTTTAAAGGTAATAGAAAACGTTACATTAATACAGTGGAGGCGGACAAGCCCATAAACGATTATGATATTATAGGGTTTTCCATATCATTTGAAATGGATTATATCAATATTATAAGGACTTTAGAGTTAATGAGAATCCCGGTTTTCTCCAAAAACCGCCAGTCCTCTTTTGTGATGGCTGGAGGGCCTGCCGCTACATTTAATCCAGAACCACTTGCACCTTTCATAGATTTTTTTGTGATAGGTGAAGGTGAGGAGGTTATCCATGAGATAATTCAAATATTCAGGATGAATCGAAATAAAAATAAGCGGAAAGTTCTTGAAGCTTTGGCGCAGATTAAGGGGGTATATGTGCCTATTCTATACACTGCACAAACTCCCGTTGTTAAGCGCTGGGTCAGGGACATAAACCAATATAATACTGAATCAACTATTTTAACACCACATACGGAATTCCAGGATATGTTTTTGATGGAGATCTCAAGGGGGTGTGGTAGAAATTGTAGGTTCTGTATGGCAGGTTACTCCTATAGGATTCCGCGACATAGGGCTTTAGACAAAATAGTAGAGCGCGCGGAGTTTGGCGCAAAATACAGCGGGAAAATCGGGCTTGTGGGGGCGGCGGTTTCGGATTATCCATTTATCGATATGTTGGCAGAGGAATTAATAAAAAGAGATATTAAATTTTCCATATCTTCATTAAGAGCCGATACTTTGCGAGAATCTTTAATGGAGGGTTTGGCCTATAGTGGCCATAAAACATTGACAATTGCACCTGAAGCGGGTTCAGAAAGGCTTAGAAATGTAATAAATAAAGGTATTACAGATGAGCATATATTTAACTCCATAACACTTGCACATAGATATGGCATAGAAAATGTGAAATTATACTATATAATTGGTCTGCCTACCGAAACCGAACATGATATATTCAAAATGATAGATTCTCTGATATTTTTAAAGAATTACATGAAAAACATAGGAAATAAACGCGGCAACTTAACAATAAGTGTGAACCCATTTATTCCAAAACCGTTTACTCCGTTTCAATGGTTTGGAATGGAGGCAGTAAAGTTACTAAGGGAAAAAATCCAAGTGATTCGAAAACATTTAAAACCTAAAGGTATAAGGGTTATTTATGAAAGTCCTCGTCTTTCCGAAGTACAATCTGCCCTTGCTCGTGGGGATAGACAAACTGGTATACTACTTCATGAAATATACAAAAAAGGTGCAAGTTCTTCTGCTTTTAAAAGGACTAAAATAGATGGTAAGGGCATAGAATATTATGCACATAGGCATCTGAACTTGGAAGATATCTTACCTTGGGATCATCTGGACCTAGGTTTAAGCAAAGCCTTTTTTTCTTCTGAATACAATCGAGCAATTGAGGGAAAAACTACTGCAAGATGTACTGAGGAGAAATGTAAAACATGTGGAATTTGCCACCATAAATAGGGAAGGGGGGGCACTTTTATTGGATTTCAAATTAAACCATAAATCGGAATTGCAGTATTTGACCATACCAGCATTTGAAAAAACGGGCTTGGTAAAACACGGTTTTTCAACACGCCTGGGAGGAGTAAGCAAAACACCATACAATACTATGAATTTTGGGCTACGAAAACAGGATGATACATACAATGTTTTGAAAAACTACGATATATTTTGCGAAGCATTAGGCATATCCCCAAAAAATCTAGTGGCTTCAAGTCAAGTTCATAAAGCGGAAGTTTATGTTGCTTCCGTTAAAGATCATGGGAAAGGTATTTATATAGATTCTGATATTAAAGATAAAGATGCGCTAATCACAAAAGACAGAGGCGTGGCTTTAGTAACTTATTATGCTGATTGTGTTCCAATATTTTTTTTGGACAAAAAGGTGCCTGCAATTGGCCTGGTTCATGCGGGCTGGAAAGGGACAATAGCCAAGATAGGAAAAAAAACACTTAAAAAAATGATGAAGGAATTTGGTTCACAACCTAAAAACATTTTGGTGGGAATCGGACCGTGTATACACCGCTGCTGTTATGAGGTCGGAGTTTCCGTAGCTAATAAAGTCAAGGATGTTTTTCCTTACTGGAATGAGCTAATGAAGGAAAAAAAAGATGAAAAATTTATGCTAGATCTCATTCTCACTAATAAAAGGCAGTTAGAAGAAACAGGCATAAACCCATCGAATATTACTGTCAGTAGATTTTGCACATCATGCAATAATGATTTATTTTTTTCCTATAGAGCAGATAAAGGTTTAACAGGTAGCCTTGCGGCAATAATACAACTCATATAGTTTAAAATAGGTTTTGTTGTGAAAGGCCGTCTGTATAACGCATAATACCTCCCTTAAAACAAATTCTGTTACAATACAATATAATAGACCTTTAATTTAATTAGTGCGAAACTTTTGCACAGTACATATATACTAAAGGCTGCTTATCAATGCAAAGCGGCCTTTTTTATGTTTATTTTTCTATTGACTCGGTAATTGATACTTAGGACTAACGATATATCAAGTATATTATTAAAACCCCATGGGTAATATAATTACAGATATTTTTATAAAAAGGGAGGAGCAAACGATGCCTGCCGGAATTATATTGTTAGTTTTAATAGCAGTACTGATTTATTTTGGTTTGCTGCAAAGGGTTTTAGATAGGATGAGAATGACTGACAGTATGGCAATAATGTTCATTGGTGCAATGGTGACAGGGAGTTTCTTACCGGATATTCCCCTTGGGAAACAAATATCTATCAACATAGGTGGTGGTGTAATACCGGCAATTCTAGCTATCTATTTGATTCTCACAGCTAATACCAAAAAAGAAAAAAATAGATCTATGGTAGCATCTTTAATTACAGGAGTTGTAGTATATGTTACCGGAAGGTCATTACCGGCGGAACCGGAAACAATGATAATCGATCCGATAATAGCTTTTTCTATTTTATCCGGTGTTATTGCATATTTGTTTGGCCGCTCGAGAAGGGGAGCCTTTATAGCAGGGATTTCGGGCATAATAATTAGCGATATCATCTCTGCTATGGGTATTACAGGAACCCCTTCAAATATTGTTATAGGTGGTGCCGGTATACTTGATGCCGTTGTTATCTCAGGTGTGATTGCAGTAGGTTTATGTGAAATAGTAGGTGAAACCCGGGAAAAACTCGAAGGTGGAAGTAAGGCCAAAAAAAAATCGAAAGAAAATCCCCAGTTGGCAAGTATGAAAACTAAACACCAAGAGTCTGAAGAAAGGGGTGAAAACAGTGAAAATACCACATAAAAGTAAAACCGCCCTTGTTTTAATTATGATTGTAATTTTCCTTTGGATTTTTTGCCCTTATGCCATTAAAGCGGAAGAGGAAAGAGAAGAAGGATATTATATTGTGTATGAGGAAGGAACTAAAAATAAGATTTTTTCCACTGCCAGGGTTTTACATACTGGTGATCAATATCTTAATGAGGAGAATATGCTGTATGAAATTATAAAAATATCGGATGATAAAGCTTATGCTATATTTAAGGAAAAAGTTGATATACAAAAGACTTTGGATTCATTACACATACAATCAATTGCACAAGCCTTTGAAGATGACAATACACTTGGGGCCCCAGAAACAAAAAAAGAAAGGGTCATAGCTATTTACCATACACATAGTGATGAATCGTATATCCCCACAGACGGAAAATCTAGTATCCCGAAAAATGGGGGAGTATTTAAAGTGGGCACAGCCTTGAAATCTGCTCTAGAGGAAAAAGGTATAAAAGTAATTCAATCTTTACAGCCCCATTGCCCACATGATTCTATGGCATATCAACGATCTCGACGTACGGCAACCGAACTCCTAAAAAATGCTCCAGATGCTCTTATCGATATACATCGTGATGCGGTCCCTGTGGAAGAATACCAAGGAAATGTAAACGGCCGACCTTTGGCAAAAACACAGCTTGTAGTTGGTCGCCAGAATCCACAAATGAACACTGTAAACAATTTTGCACAACAGCTTAAGGCTATAGCTGATAACAAATATCCTGGGCTGGTTAAAGGGATTTTTTATGGTAAAGGTGGATATAATCAGGATATATATCCGAGAAGTATTCTTATTGAAGCAGGTACTTATACTAACTCCAGATATAAAGCACAAGACGGGGTAAATATAATGGCGGATGTAATAGCAACTACCCTGTATGGTGATGATTATGAGAAGGATATTGCATCAGAGGGAGGGGGTACTACTAAAATACCGGGGGAACGAAGTAGTGTTTTTAAAACATTATTATGGATAGTGGGTATCACTATTCTTGGCTATGTGACTTATTTACTACTTTCTACAGGAAGTATTGATGAATTATCTGCAAAAATCAAACACTTTTTTAGTAGGGAATTTACCAATTTTTCAGGAAGAAAAAAACAAAACAATAGTATAGACCACGATGCTAGAGATGAGAAAAAGAAAAGAAAATAATCTATTATAATAAACAAATATAAAAGAATTTAATAAATGGGAGGATGAATTTGAAAATAATATACTCATGCTATTGGGGCAGTTACCTTGCTGTGGTAACTGCTTCTTTGCATCTAGGGTATCTAAACCCAACTAAATTTGATGATAAAAAAATATTGGCTTTACCCAGATTTGGCAGGATCAATAGTAATGATTTGGGAAAGTTACTCTTTGTTGGGACTGACAATAAGGGGATTGATGTATATATAATAGGTTCGAGAGGTGCCGGGCAAATTTTAAAAAAAACGCTATGCAATATTGTCGAAATATACGGCCACCGCAGAGAATCAATAGCTTTTGTTGATCTCAATAATTTTTATGATATCTTACTAATTGTAGGTAGTCTTATGGCTAAAAACCGGTATTTACATAAAGTGGGCATAAGACTTATTGTGCAAAACATAAAGAGCACCTATAAAGAACTCAACAGTGTTATACTTCGCACTAAAAAAAATATAAAATGTGTAAACAATAGGACTTGGGAAAAGTCAAAAAAAATATTTTACTGTTGTTATGGTGGTGCACATTCATCAGTTGTAGCTGCTTCTATTCACCTTGGATTATTGCCAATGGATAGGATTCCTGTTTCCAGTGAATTTAAATGTCTGCCCCACTACGATAAGACGGAGTCCCACGAAATTGGAATACCTTTTTTCATGGGAAAGGATGAATATTGTACGGATGTATATATACTTGGGATGGCGAATCAAAGGTCGTTAGTCAAGAAGGCTATATTAAGTTTTTTAATGTGCTTGAAAGTAGATCCATTGAATTTGCGTTTAGTAGATACTTTAGACAATGTGAATTTAATAACTAAAATAGGAGGTTTTTTTTCTAGAAAGTTGGGTATGGTGAAAATTGGCAGGCTCTTGACGATAATCGGAATCAAGCAAAAATACTGGGATTTTGTTAGATTGGTGGCTAATGTTAAAAAAAAAGAAGAAAAAGGTGGTAGCACCCCTTGACTTACAAATGCTTTATGGCAATAATAGTAACAGGTAAAACTTGTGATAAATCAAGTGTGCGCCAAATTATTTTATGTTATGCCAAAATGCTGTTGGAGGCTATGAGATGAATTTTATTGTTGCCATTGTTGGAAGGCCGAATGTGGGCAAATCAACGCTATTTAATAGGATTATTGGAAAAAGAGTATCTATAGTTGATGACAAGCCTGGAGTAACTCGAGACAGGATATATGGTGAAACTCTATGGAACGGAAAAAACTTCACTCTCATAGATACCGGTGGCGTAGAACCGATGGCTAAAGATATAATACTTAACCAGATGAAGCGGCAAGTTGACTT
>CAYMGK010000066.1:0-301 GCA_964389965.1 uncultured Clostridia bacterium
AGCAATCCTATGTCAAAGGTGGGGGCAGGTGGTACGCATACATCAATTCCGTTTTCAAAGACGGGTTTAACAATCCTGCCGGAGCCTTAAATTTGATTCAATTGACTGATGGTGATAGAGTTGAGTTTTATTATGCGGCAGGCATTACTGATGAGACGGATTATAATGCCGTTAAGGAAGCTGCTACTGCTGCAGTAAAAATTCTCGCCCATATTGATGGTTCCGTACAAATGGAAACTGATGATGCAACACAAGATGGGGCCATTGCTCATACTGATAATGTTGTGCAATCTGACTGGGT
>CAYMGK010000066.1:311-8682 GCA_964389965.1 uncultured Clostridia bacterium
GAAGAATTCGAGGACGGTTATAAATGCCATAAAGCTGAATGGGTTGATGGTGACGGAAATACTTGGTCAGGGATACCCCTATGGCTGCTAGCAGGATGGGTGGATGATGAGAAAGAGGTCCATAGCTATAACTTCAACCTAGCACAAACCGGATATACGATTTTAGTGAAAGCCGGGGACGGGTATACAAAGGATTTTTCGAGCAAAGATGTGGCGAAGAATAATGACTATATTATTGCACATAAATGTAATGGGGAGCCGCTAAAGGACAATTCCTGGCCACTGCGGTTGGTGGGTGCAGGTGTTTCAAAGGCAGATGGGACCTTAAGTGGTGCTAGTGTTGGAAATGTTGCAGAAATTGCACTTACATCCTTTGAAACTGTACAGGACATTCCTAAGGTTCGTATTGTTAAATACCATGAAGATGGAGTATCAGTTCTTAAGGAAATAACATTGGACTATCCATGGATGGAAAAAGAGCTCGAAGTTATAGGCGATGGGAAGACAATCTACAGATATGAGGGAATAACTAATGATCCGGAAGATGTTTGGGGTGCAGACCAATTATATGCGGGTGGTTTTAAAATCGAAAATGCAATAAAGGGCACTCGTGTAAGGGATCTTTGTGAACTTGTAGGTGGTATGGGGGCAGGTACAGAGATAATCTTTGTCGCAAAGGATGGTTGGGAAACAAGACTGCCCTACTCATCCATATATCCCGATCCTGCTGTTCAGGAACTACAGGGGGATGCAGTGTTAGCCTGGTATGCCGACGGTCAATATGTGCCGGAATATAGAGATGGAATGCGGTTGTTTTTTACACCCGAAAACCATGTATACAGCCAATGGGATATGCATGAAACCCTTCCTGAGGCATATTGGCATTTCTACGGTGCTGAAGGTATTATGTATCCCTCATGTGCAGGACTATCTGCAAAGTACATCAATGAAATCAGGATATACTCTGTACCCCAAGGTGATTGGTCACTCAAACTCGATGGTACAGATCTGGGTGGATTAGACCTAGATGTAAGCAAAACCTATTTTGAATCCGCTTTGACCTGTACATTTGGAGCAAATCATAAAGCAGAATATAAGGATTCAAAAGACCGGCTTTGGGGTGGAATACCGTTATGGCTTCTTGCAGGATTCGTTGACGATGAAGACCAACACTCCAGTAACGCTTTTAATGAGAAACTCGCTAAAGAGGGATATTATATTGTTATAACTGCCTCCGACGGCAACACTGTAACTATTGATAGTAGGGATATTATTAGAAACAATGATTATATAATTGCAAATACATTGAACGGATATCCAATACCTGAGACTGACAAGAGCTGGCCATTGAGATTAGTAGGTCCTAATGTCACTGGTTCAGATTCCATTTCCCAGATAGAGCGCATAGAACTAGTAAGTTCAATAGAAAAACCTATGTACAAAATTATTCCAATGGAAGATGATGTATATACGATTGGCAGCACTCCCGACGGTGTAAGCACAATGACGGTGAATGAAGGTATTTTAGGGTTAAATTACTTTACAGTTAATATCATACCGGAAATTGCCCATGATGGTGATGAGACACTGATCTTCACACATTTAAGAAATGGGATACAGTTGTCAGTAAATGTCATAAGAGCAGACTTTGACCTGGAAGAAGTTGATTCTACACAAGCAGGCTTTGAAGTCCAACCCGGTGATGTAATAAAGGTCTACATTGTAGATGAACTAAATAATTTAACAGATGAAAACCCGGTTATTTTAAAATAATGGCTCAAATATGAGTTATAGAAGTGGGGGCAGGGCAGCTTTGCCCCTACTTTTAAGTGTATGTATTCGGTACATGTAAGTCGGGAGGCACCATTGATGCAATCTTGTTTACATAAATATAAAATAATTTTCACATTGATATTGCTACTGATTTTTTTAAGTTTAGGCTTTGGATGTGGCTCTCAAAAGGAACCACCTATGGGAACCCTTATTATAGAAGGGGATGCTGTTGAACATAAGGTCCTCTTAACATTAGATGAACTAAAATCTATGGAAAAAGAGCAATTGGAGTTAGATTATTTTTGTCTTAACTCCTACGGCTCTAGGGAATATTTCCACTTTAAAGGCATTTGGATATGGCATATCCTGCAGGACAAGGTTAATTTAAAAGAAAATGCCACTAAAGCTGTTTTTATTGGGGAAGACGGCTATAAAGCTGAATATCCAATAGCTGATATTAAAAAGACGGACTATATTGATGAACAAAATCCTAAAGTAAAACACAGGATGATATTGGCTTGGGAAGAAGATGGAATGGAATATGATCCGCAAAGGGGCAATCCCTTTAGATTAGTTGTCGGCCAAAAATGGCCTGGAGATGTAAACAAGCCATATTGGGTGTATAATGTAAGGACTATCCACATTGACTGAACCTGCATTGAGGGGATGTGCCAATCAAGGAAAGCCATCTCTGTTCCTAGGGACTTTCCATACAGGAATTAAATCTGCCTTAAGATACTGCCATTATTGTAAAAGAGGTGCATTATTACGATGTTTTTAAAACAAAACAAACGGACAAAACTAATGATCACTTTCATGGTGATATGTTTGATCCTTGAATTTAGCAACTTTTTTGCACCTAATTTTGCAAATGCATCAGAAAAATCCGTAACCATAAAAGTAGATGGAATTGTGAAGAGAACTTTTACTTTGGACGAACTGGAATCGAAAAAGGGTACAGACACGTGGGTGGGGCCACGCATTTACAGCACCATTAATACCTATCCAACCAAAAAATGGTACACAGCGGAAGGTGTAAAACTTAGGGCTCTTTTGGAAGATGCCGGTATTGACTTAAATAGTCAGAATATCTGCCAAATGAATGTAAAGGCGTCCGATGGTTATCAGATGACCTTTACTAAAAGGGAATTGCTAGATGATATTCGCTATTATTTTCCAGGATTAAAGGATAATCACGAGTACTATGGGCATGTAATCGGTTCAACTGATGGCAAGGAACCAGTCGATGCCATCATAGCATTAAAAAGTGCGGACAGTGATAATTTTAGCCATATGACTTCCCAGGGCTGCCCTTTACTTATCTTTGGTCAGCGCTGGATTACAGAACAGACAAACCAAAACTTCCCGAAAGATGTATTGGAAATAGATCTATTGACAACTGCCTCGAAAAAATGGGCTAGCCCTGTCGCTGCACCTATAGAAGGTACTGTGCCTATAGGCACAAAGGTTGTACTCACGAGTGAATTCAACGATACGGATAAGGTCTACTATACTACTGATAATAGTGATCCCACTATACAAAGTCCCATTTACAATTGGGTTGCCAAGCGCTGGTGGAATAATCGGAAGAGTGTTTTAGATGAAATAAATAAACCCATAGAAATCACCGAAGACACTATTATTAAAGCCAAGACTATTGGTTTTGGCCGTGAAGACAGTGATGTGGCAGTATTTGAATACAGGGTGGAAGCGGAAGCCACCGACGGTGTGGAGCAGACTATTCTCACATGGACAGGTGACCCCATGACTACTCAGACCATCACATGGTTAATGCCATACAATTCATCAGCAAAAGTGCAGTACCTTAAGGCACTGGAATTTGGAGGCAGTTTTGAATTTGCTCAGCAGTTGAAAGCCAAAGGTGCCGTATTTGATGTGGAAAGTAATCTTTTCCGTTATACAGTGGATATAACCGACTTAACACCGGGCATAAAATATGTCTACCGGGTAGGGGGCGGGGGTGTTTGGAGTGAGCCCACTGTTTTTACAACTGCTACGGAGACTAGGGACTTCTCATTTATATATATGGGTGATGTACAATCAGAATATGCAAAATGGGGCAATATGCTCAACTCAGTATATGAGGCCCACCCTGAAATTAAATTCGGCCTTTTGGGGGGAGATCTCACAGACAAAGGTCATGATATAAGTGAATGGCAAAAGTTCCTTAACGGAGCGACAGGTGTGTTCTCCCAAATACCAGTTATGCCAACTATGGGCAACCACGACGGCTCAATGTATGAGAGGTTTTTTGAGCTGCCGGGGAACGGACCTTCCGGATTAAAACAGGAGTTTTATTCCTTTGATTATGGCAATGCACATTTTGTAATATTAAACAGCAACAATAACACAAATGTAGTGGCAAAAGAGTGGCTACAAGGTGATCTGGCCGCAACAGATAAAAAGTGGAAATTCGCAGTCTTTCATCATCCGGCTTATCCTGCTATAATTGATTACAAAGGAATTGACAGATCAATCCGAGAAAATTGGGTGCCTATCTTGGAACAACATGGTGTTGATATGGTTTTTGTCGGGCATCAGCATGTTTACATGCGCACACATCCAATTTATCAGGATGAAGTGAAGACAGGTTCATATGGGATTGTGTATGTTATGGGCAATGCAGGCACCAAGGTTTATAGCAGTGGCAGTGATTCACCTTACATAGCATGTGAAAAGGCTTGTAGCAACTACCAAATAGTGAATGTAAAAAACGATATTTTAACACTTATATCAAAAACAGCTAAAGGGGAACTAATTGAAACATTTACAATCGACAAAACTGCCCAAGAGCGGTCCGAAAAGCCCAAGTATACCCTAAAGCTAAAAGAAGATCCGCCATATATCATGGAAGCCACTGATGATGATATTCAAACTTTGACTGTGAACCCGAAACAGACCGGTTTAAAACATCTTATTATTTCAATAGAACCTATAATTGAACACGAAGGTAAGGAAACAGTAGTATTTACCCAGTATCGAGATGGAGTGCAGATACAACTCCATACTGTAGTAGCCGATTTTGATTTGGTTAAAACTGCGGAAATGGGATTTGAGGTGGAAGACGGTGATATCATCAAGATTTATATTGTCGATGAGCTTGAAAACACCTATATTTCCAACCCCATAATCTTTCAGTGATTTATGATAATAAAATTCTATAAGTAAAGAGGAGAGGCGTGAACAATGTTTAAAAAGAAAACAACAGTATTATTGGCAACTTTGTTACTTGTATTGTTGATACTTCCAACCGCATTTGCAGCTGAAGTAACCCTTGAATTGAGTGCTAATGAGGTTTTACCCGAAGATAGTATCAAAGTATCGGGAATGGCAGATCCTGATACTTGGGTGTCAATAAAAATTATTGACAGCAATGACGAAATCGTCTTCTTTGATGCGATAAAATCAAATGATGAAGGCAGTTACGAACTTGTCTTCAAAGTTCCCCATGTGGAATCCGGAACCCTAACTGTAGTTGCAGGGTATGGGAAAAATGTGGCTATAGGAAAATTAATTGTGCCAGGGGAACTGGGGGATATTTCGGAACACTGGGCTAAAGCGGATATAATGGCTTTAGTTGAAAAAGGTGCCATTACCGGCTATCCTGATCAAAGTTTTAGGCCGAATAACAATATTACTCGGGCCGAATTCGCAACTGTACTTGTGAAGGCCTTTGAATTTGAGATGACCGAGGGCAAAGTCTTCACAGATACAGCTGAACACTGGGCAAAAGATGCCATTGCTACAGCGGCAGCTTACAACATTGTAGATGGCTACAGTGATACTGTCTTCGGGCCTAATGATAACATCACCCGGGAACAGATGGCTATTATGGTGGTAAGAGCAGCCGGGCTCACTGCCGAAGGGCAAGCACCTATTTTCACTGATAGTATTAAAATCTCGGATTGGGCAAGCGATGCGGTGGCCACTGCCGCAAATGCTGAGATTATCAATGGTTATCCCGATGGAAGTTTTCGACCAAAAGGCCAGGCTACTCGTGCCGAAGCTGTTACGGTTGTTGTTAAAGCTCTACAATAGGTCATATTCCTTAAATAATTCAGGGCAGTTTTCCATAGGAGGACTGTCCTTTTATAAGTTTAGATAACATTTACGTCATAGGAGCAAATACTTATGGAATGGTGGAAGAAATTCATAAAGCGATTCTCCCCATACAATCTTGTCATTATGGCCTTGGTTTCTGCAATAGGTATTGCAGTAAAACCTATCGCATCCTCCCTTGCACATATCATTACAGGGCCACTATATATTCCCGGTGGTGTAGTCGCCGGCGGATTTTACATGATGTGGATTGTTATTGGAGTAGGGCTTGTAGCCATACCTGGGACAGCTACTTTGATTGGAATTACCCAGGCATTGATAGTCATAATAATCGGCGCTTACGGAACACATGGGGTGCTTAGTATTTTGACTTATTCCGTCCCCGGTATGTTAGTGGATTTACTGCTTTTATTAATGAGAAATCACCGGCAAATATGCTGCCCTCTATGCAGTTTCTTAGCAGGAGCAGTAGCCAATATAGGTGGGACCGGTGCTGTTTCACTGGCGTTTTTTAATCTACCCTTGATACCACTATTACTCAGTATAACTCTTGCCGCACTTTCCGGTGGATTAGGTGGTCTTATGGCTTATTATATTCTTATACAGTTGAAAAAGATGAATATAGCAGCTAAACCCTAATTTCCATGTAAAAAGTCCCACTGATGAAGAAATCAATCTTAAGAAAAAATATGTTCTAAACATAGCAAGAGTTTTGGCTCTTAAGGTGAGTTGTAAAAGGATGATATACAAGTGAAGGTTTTACCTATAGAAATCAAAAATCTTAGCTTTACATATGCCGGCTCAGATACCGCGATTTTAAAAGATGTAAACCTCAGGGTGCACCCAGGCGAAATTATCGGTATTACGGGCCTTAGTGGAAGTGGCAAAACTACACTTGCACTGGCAATATGCGGGCTACTGGAAAGGAAAATTGAAGGCGTATTTAATGGTCAGGTTGAGATTTATGGTAGAAGTGTTTTTGATTATACCACCGCACAAATAGGGACAAGGGTGGGATTGATTTTTCAAAATCCGGACAATCAGCTTTTTTCAACAACGGTTTTCCATGAGGTTATTTTCGGTCCGGAAAATTTATGTCTTGGAAAGCAGGAAATACAAAATAGAGCACAATACTCTTTGAGTCTTACAGGGATTCAAGATTTATCGGATAGACATCCTTGCCAACTCTCAGGAGGGGAAAAACACCTTGTGGCACTAGCGTCTATTTTGAGTCTAGACCCTGATATACTTATATTTGATGAAGTGATGAGTCAACTTGATTTGGATAATGTGAAGCGGGTTCAAAAGATTATCTCTACATTGAAAAAGATAGGAAAATCCATAATTATTATTGACCATGAACTTTCTCGATTAAAGCAGGTTGATGAGTTATATCTTATGGAAAAGGGTAATTTAGTACATTCTGATACAGGGAAAGTGGAAGATTACTATAAAGCGCTTTTGGCGGACATAGATATTTTGGAGTGAGATTTTTTGAGTCTACTGGAAGTTAAAAACTTATCATTTTCATATCAAAATAATGTGCAGGTGTTTGAAAAAGTAAACTTCACTGTAAATACAGGGGACTGCCTTGCAATAAAAGGACCCAACGGAAGCGGGAAATCTACCCTTGCAAAACTCCTAGTGGGAATCTTAAAACCTACTGATGGTCGTGTGCTTTTCGAAGGTAGGGATATTGCAGAATTGGAATTAGCATATTTAGGAGAAAATATAGGTTACGTCATGCAAAATCCCGAAAGACAACTATTCTTACATACAATTGAAGAAGATGTAGCCTTTGGCTTGAAACACAAAGGACTAAATGATAAGGATATAGAAAGAAAAGTCAACGAAATGCTCAGTTTTTTTGAGTTGACTCATTACAGGGGGAAACCACCATTTATTTTAAGCCGTGGTGAACAACAGCGCCTTGTCATTGCCGCTGTTTTGGTTTTAAAACCTAAAATATTGCTATTGGATGAACCTACCACCGGCCTGGATCCATTGCGGAAAAGAAAACTTGAGCTAATGCTGGCCAATTTATATTATAATGGGACCAACCTTATTATAATTGGCCATGATCATAAATTTCTAAAGGGACTTTTCAACAGGGAATTACATATTGTAAATGGCTCCATACAGGAGGAAACACTGTGACAAATTTTGAGCTTGACCCAAGGACTAAGCTTATAATCGCCCTTGTAATATCAAGTTTGGCAGTAATATTCAGGTCACTTTATTGGCTCTTCGGGTTATTCTGTTGCTCAGTAGTATTATTTTGTATATTGGGGATAGGATTTGCTAATTTGCTAAACAGATTAAAAAGGCTTATTCCTGTAATAATATTTATCATCTTTATACAGAGTATATTTCAATATAAGGGGAACCCATTATTAACAGTAGGAAATATCACTTTACTCACTGATATTGGGATAAAAAAAAGTATAAATATTGCACTTAGGCTTATGATTTTAATTTTATCTGCAGGAATCATCACTTCTGCTAACCCTCAGCAGCT
>CAYMGK010000067.1:0-8607 GCA_964389965.1 uncultured Clostridia bacterium
GAATAACAACGGTGACAGGAACAGGCATAAGGGAGCCAAAAAATTTACAAATAAGGATAGGAACCCCTATAATAGACATTATCGAACAATGCGGTGGTTTTAGGGGTACACCGGGTAAAGTCCTCATGGGTGGTCCAATGATGGGATTGGCCCAATCACAGTTGGATGCACCTGTTATTAAAGGGACCTCAGGCCTGTTAGTTTTAGAAAAAGCTGATGTAAAGTTATTTGAACCATTACCATGTATTAGGTGTGCAAGATGTGTTGACACATGTCCTACAAATTTACTGCCAACAAACTTGGCTAAATTTGTGGAAAAAAGCATGTGGGCAGAAGCGGAAAAGTATAATGCCTTAGATTGCACGGAATGTGGCTGTTGTTCTTACGTATGCCCTGCTCATATACCTTTGACCCAGCATATAAGGATAGCTAAAAATCATATTATGGCATTGAGAAGAAAGAAATAGCATGGGAAGGTTGTAAAAATTTGTTTTATAAGTGTGCTTTATGAAACTTGCACGCAAATGAAGTAATGAAACAGGAGGCAGCTATGGATGAGTGATTACAGGTTAATAACTACTTCTTCACCTCATTTACATTCGGGGGAAAGTGTTGCAAAAATAATGTTGAGTGTAGCTTTGGCATTATTATTGCCTACATTTGCAGGTGTATATTTTTTTGGTTTTAAAGCCTTAAATCTTGTAATTATTGCAAGCATTACGGCAATGGTGACAGAAGCTATATTCCAAAGACTCAGGAACAGGCCGATCACGATAGCAGATGGCAGTGCACTGGTAACAGGCATGTTATTAGCCCTCAACCTACCACCGGGATTACCGTATTGGATGGCTATAGTAGGAGCAGTTGTAGCGATATCGTTGGGTAAACAAGTTTATGGGGGTCTTGGTCATAATCCTTTCAATCCCGCTCTCATTGGCAGAGTGTTTTTGATGATAACATTTACTACACCTATGACTACATGGATAAATCCAGTTGATGGTACTACCGGTGCGACTCCGCTTTCTCTCATGAAGATGGAGGGAATATCCACTGGTTATGTCGAACTTTTATTTGGTAACATTGGAGGTTCCTTAGGTGAAACATCTGCATTATTAATTATTATTGGAGGTCTGTACCTCATATACAAAGAGTATGTTGATTGGAGGATCCCACTAAGTTATTTAGGGAGTGTTGCGATCCTCTCTATGGTAGTTGGCCAAGACCCTATTTTTCACCTTTTGACAGGTGGTCTTATGCTGGGTGCTTTCTTTATGGCTACTGACATGGTAACAACACCATTGAGCAGATTGGGAAAAATAATCTTTGGTGTAGGTGCGGGCTTTTTTACGATGCTTATAAGGTTGTATGGAGGATATCCTGAGGGTGTGTCTTTTTCGATTCTGTTGATGAACGCTTTTACTCCACTTATTAATCGGTTCACCATACCCAAAATATACGGGGAGGTGAAAGCCAAATGAATCAATATGCCAAAATGATTATAGTACTTATGCTTATATCCATTGCTTCAGGAGCGGTGCTTGCTTTGTCTTACGAGGTTACTAATCCAACAATTCAAGAACAAGCAAGACAAAAATTGGAGCAGTCGGTATTGACTGTTATACCTGGAGCTACTGAGATGGAAGAAGTGGAAAAAGAAAATATTACTGTCTACATTGGTCTTGATGATCAAGGTAGTAAAAAAGGTATTTCTTTTAAGGCTATAGGTTCGGGGTTTGACGGTGCTATAGAAATTATGGTAGGCTATAATCCCGAAAAAGGCGAACTTTTAGGAATTGAAATTCTCTCCATGAGTGAGACCCCGGGTCTTGGAGCTAAGATAAGCGAAAAGGCTTTCACAAAGCAGTTTGAAGGAAAACCCGTAATGGATGAATTTGCTGTAAAAGAAGACGTTCAGGCGATTACAGGTGCAACCATTTCTTCCACGGCTGTAGCTGATGCAATAAAAACTACATTGGATAGTATAGTTAAAATATACCCCGTGGGAGGCGATTTTTAACCATGGAACTGTTTAAGGATTTTATCAATGGTATTTGGAATGAAAACCCTATATTTAGAATGGTCATCGGAATATGCTCTGCATTGGCAGTAACAACTGCTGCTAGCAATGGTATTGCTATGGGCTTAGCTCTTACCTTTGTTTTGACATGCTCTAGTATTTTGATTTCGTTACTAAGACATGTAATTCCCGCAAGAGTTAGAATTCCCTGTTATATTATTGTAGTAGCAACATTTACGACAGTTGTGGATCTTTTCATGAAAGCATATTTCCCCACATTATATGAAGTTATGGGTATTTTCATTCCTCTTATAGTGGTCAACTGCACTGTTTTAGCACGAGCGGAGGCCTTTGCCTCAAAAGTCGGTGTTGCTAGGGCCACTGCAGATGCTATTGGAATGGGCTTTGGTTTTACATGGGCTATTACTTTAATCAGCATGATACGGGAACTATTAGGTGCCGGCACTTTGTTCGGGTGCCAGGTAATGTGGAAGAGTTTTACCCCTTGGGTTAGTGCAATTTTACCGCCGGGAGCTTTTATAGTTATGGGGATCCTTGTGGGTTTAATGAATATGATTACTAGAAAAACAGCTAAAGATGCTGATAGCCACTAAAGGAGTGTGGTGATATATGGCAAGGGAATTATTTTTCATCGTAGTCGGAGCGGTTTTTGTAAATAATTTTGTTTTGTCGAGATTCTTAGGGCAATGTCCCTTTTTAGGAGTGTCAAATAAAACCGAAACCGCTATTGGAATGGGTATTGCAACAACCTTTGTTTTGACAATGACAGCAGTGGCGGCCTACTTTATACAAAATTATATACTTGTACCTTTTGGCCTTGAACCTTTTTTACAGATAGTTTCTTTTATATTGGTCATAGCGTCATTGGTACAATTAGTCGAAATGATAATATTAAAAGTGAGTCCTGTTCTATACAATGCTTTTGGCATTTTTCTGCCTTTGATAACTACCAATTGTATAGTATTGGCTGTTGCTTTACTTATACCTATGAGCAATTACAACCTGATTAAAAGCATTGGCTTAGGCTTAGGTGCAGGTATAGGTTTTACATTGGCTTTAGCATTGATGGCAGGTATTCGTGAAGATTTGCAATTTGCCGATGTACCTGAGGCGCTTAGGGGGCCGGCCATAGTTTTTATAACGGCAGGTTTATTGTCTATGATATTTATGGGATTTACAGGTCTTGTTCCACTATAATATAGGCTACAGGAGGCGAATGAAATGGCGAATAGCATACTGACTTCCATATTAAGTATGGGTGGATTGGGATTAGTGCTAGCTGGAGGATTGGTACTTGCGTCAAAAAAGCTAGCTGTGGAGACAGACCCAAGAGTGGATGCAATAACTGAAGTACTGCCTGGTGCCAACTGTGGTGCATGTGGCTGCCCCGGCTGTTCAGGATTAGCAAAATTGATTTGTGAAAATAAGGCTGCAATAGACTCCTGCACTGTTGGGGGTGCAGCTGTCGCAGAAAAAATAGCGAAAATAATGGGTATTGATGATATAGACAATATGGGTGATAAAAAAGTTGCCTGGGTATTATGTCAGGGAGGTAATACAGAGGCAAAGGTAAAGTCCAAATATCATGGTGTGGAAACTTGTAAAGCCGCTTCTTTAGTGAACGATGGCTTTAAAGGCTGTTCATTTGCATGTTTGGGATTCGGTGACTGTGTCAAGGTGTGTCCTTTTGATGCAATAACCATGGGGGAGAATGGTTTGCCGATTGTAGATGAAATAAAATGCACTGGTTGCGGGCTCTGTGTCACAGAATGTCCGAGGATGGTTTTGGCTTTGACTTCTATTAAGAACGAAGTCCATGTACGCTGTAGGGCAACTATGAAAGCAAAAGATACTAGGGCAGTGTGTACTGTTGGTTGTATTGGATGTAAACTATGTGAAAGGGTATGCCCCTTTGATGCTATACATGTAAAAAATAATGTAGCGGTTATAGATTATGAAAAATGCCGGAATTGTATGTTGTGTGTAGAAAAATGTCCTACCAAATCTATAACAGCTGTCTTTTCCGAGCGAAAAAAGG
This sequence comes from uncultured Clostridia bacterium, assembly GCA_964389965.1. Taxonomy (GTDB): domain Bacteria; phylum Bacillota; class Thermosediminibacteria; order Thermosediminibacterales; family Tepidanaerobacteraceae; genus DUNY01. The sequence goes on from CAYMGK010000067.1 coordinate 4,077, forward strand.
CTATTATCAATGAAGAAAAATGCAATGGTTGCACACTTTGTGCCAGAAATTGCCCGGTAAATGCTATTATCGGTGAGAGGCGAAAGGTGCATAAAGTCAATTCTGATCTGTGTATTGGTTGTGGTATCTGTCAGGAAAAATGCCGTTTTGATGCTATTGAAATGGTGAGAGTTGATAGTGATAGCAAAGTAAGTATACCATGAAGTAAATGTCATGCGTAATAATTCAGAGTGGCTTTTTGAAATAATCTAACCCATCTCTTAAAAAGAAAAAGATGAAGTTCCAATCATAAAACTTATTTTATTTCTTGGATGAATATAATTAATTCGCCAAGTGCCATTAGTATTAATGTTTTTAAATTATTAAGGAGTGTATTAATCGGTGGCAAATAGAAAATCAAAGGAGGCTCCACCATCAATTGATGAATGGCTCAGGGAAGCAAAGGCTGTCCCTGGGGCTTTACAGGAAGGAATGTTTCTAATTCACAATGGTGTGGTGCGTGAAACATCTAAAGCTAGGGTGAGGCAGGGGCTTGATGATGGTTCTATAGTAAAAGGAATAGACTTTTCATATGATATGGCAAAAATTGACACGGCAATTTCTGAAACGCGAAAAATGGATGGAATCTTTTCTGTAAGGGTTTGGCTTAATGAAGGTCGCCTTAAGCCCGGTGAGGACATTATGTATGTGCTGGTAGGTGGGGATATTAGGTCACATGTTGTAGATGCGTTTCAATTTTTGGTTGAAAAAATCAAAAGTGAATGTGTAACTGAAAGAGAACTGAAATAATTCAAGATATTTCCGAAAGGGCGGGCTTATGCCCTTTTTTTATGGGAATAAAAAGGGAAACGCGGCTAAAACATAGAATATGGTACTTGACAAGGCAAATTTATCGGATTCGTAGGGAGGGGTATTATGTGAATTTTCGTGAAAGGCAAGAAGATCTTGAAAAAAACTACTTGTCTCCTTATGCGACTTTGAATTCAAAAAGCAAAGGACGGAAAAAATTCGAAAAAAAATGCAATGTGCGAACCGATTTTCAAAGAGATCGAGATAGGATACTCCATTCAAAAGCCTTTCGTAGACTAAAACACAAAACCCAAGTATTTATCTCTCCTGAGGGTGACCATTACAGGACTCGGTTGACACACACCTTAGAAGTAGCTCAAATAGCACGTACCATATCCCGAAATTTAAGATTAAATGAAGATTTAAGCTATTGCATTGGGTCACGATTTAGGTCATACTCCCTTTGGTCATACAGGTGAACAAGTGCTTAACGACCTAATTGATGAAGGATTTAGACATGAGGAACAAAGCCTAAGGGTTGTAGATTTCTTGGAACAAGGCAAAGGGCTTAACCTCACTTATGAAGTTAGAGATGGCATAAAAAATCATACCGCTCGGGGAAATCCAAAAACTCTTGAGGGACAGGTGGTAAAGATATCTGATTGGATTGCCTATATTAATCACGATATTGACGATGCGGAAAGAGCCGGGATATTAAAACCAAACGAATTACCAGCAAAATTAGTTTTGATATTAGGGAAAACACATGGTGAACGCATTGATACTATGGTAAAAGATGTAATACGTGCTAGCTTTGAGCGGCCGATTGTAAAAATGAGTGACAAAATATATAAGGCGACTTTGGAACTCAGAAAGTTTTTGTTCGACAATGTTTACTTGGATTCGGCAGCTAAATCTCAAGTAAATAAGGCTAAAGCGATGCTTAAGTTACTATTTGAGTATTATTTTCAAAACCCCGATTTTATGCCGGTGGAATTTCTGAAGATATCAAAAAAACAGGGCACAGGGAGAGCTGTTCTTGACTATATAGCCGGTATGACTGATGAGTTTGCGCTTCGCAAATTTATGGAAATTTATATACCTTCATCTTGGCCATTAAAAAGTCATTAGAAAAACCAAAGTAACCATCAACATATTTTATCAAATAAAAAGAAGGAATAATCGGGGTTAACGTAGAATAATGTGTATGTAAATTGCATGGGAGGAAGAGAAATATAATAATTTATTATGTGAATAGCTCCTCATCCGGCTATGGGGAGATTTTTTTTAAGGTTTGGTGGTGTATATGGGGTTTTTTTCTGAAAAAATCATAAAAGAAGTACAAAGTAAGGCGGACATAGTGGAAATAGTATCAGAATATACATCCCTGCAAAATCGTGGGAAAAACTACCTGGGCCTTTGTCCCTTTCATAAAGAAAAAACCCCTTCTTTTAATGTAGATGTGGAAAAACAACTGTTTTATTGTTTCGGTTGCGGTATAGGTGGAAATGTTTTTACTTTTATCATGAACAAAGAAAATTTTTCTTTTCCCGAGGCAGTTCGATATCTAGCCGATAAATATAATATAGTACTTCACGGGAAAATGGACAAAGAATTATCGAAAGAATTTCTAGAAAGACGAAAATATTTTAAAATAAACCGTTTAGTAGCTAAATACTTTGACTACTGTTTGTTTAAAACCCACGAAGGTAGCAGAGCCTTAGCCTATTTGAAAAAACGTGGTTTTGATATTGATATAATGAAAAAATTCCACTTAGGATATGCACTGCCCTCCTGGGATGATCTCATAAAATTTGCAAGGAAAAAAGACATAGGAATCGCTACTTTAGAAAAAACCGGTCTGGTAATGCCTCGAAAAGATAGCAAAGGTCATTATGATAGGTTTAGAAATAGGGTAATATTCCCCATAACAGATGTTACGGGTAATATTATTGGATTTGGTGGTCGTGCACTTGATGAAACCATGCCAAAATATTTGAATTCACCGGAGACTCCGCTATTTTCTAAAGGGGACAACTTATATGCTCTTTCCATGATAAAGAAAGACCCCACCTTCAGCGTTATAGTGGTAGAAGGTTATATGGACTGTATATCTTTATATCAATCCGGCTTTAGGCAGGTAGTTGCTTCATTGGGGACGGCCCTTACGAAAAGGCAGGCCATATTGTTAAAAAGATATACCAACGAAGTTATACTTTCATATGATGCGGATGAAGCTGGTAAGGCGGCAGCACTACGCGGAATGAATGTTTTGGCACAGGAGGGTTTAAGAGTAAAAATATTGAGTTTGCCCGATGGCAAAGATCCTGATGATGTTATTAAAGACCGAGGGCCTGAATATTTTCAAAGACTCCTAGACACCTCAATGAGTTTTACAAGCTATAAACTACATTTAGCAAAACAAGATACAGATGTAGATACGGCTAATGGGAAATTGAAATTTATCAAACAAGCTGTGGATATCTTGGCTGAAGTTAATAATGAACCCGAACTGGAGGTTCTAGTTGGGAAATTATCCAATGAACTTGGAGTTTCAACTCATGCCATAAAAAGAGAAGTTGAGAAAATTAAACTGGGAAACAATGGATTTAGGTATAAAAAAAGCCACATAAGAAATAATAATAAGGAATTTGACAAAATTCCGCCGATAACGGGTTTTGACAGAGCCGAAAGAAAGTTTTTGAAATTAATCATCGAGAATCATGAAATATTGCAGAAATTCAAAGACCAAATTAATCCTCATTTTTTTACAAATATCAACACGCGGAAAATCGCAGATATCCTTTTTAGAATGTTTGAAGAAAAACAAGATGTTGATGTTTCTCATATGTTTAATTGCCTTGATGAAGAAGCATGTGCGGAACTTTCAACAATTATTATGGGGCATATTGAACTAAAGGATGAGGGCCTTATAAATGAACTTGTAAGGAAAATAAAACAGGGATATTTTAAAAAATCAATTGCTGATGTGAGAAAACAAATACAAAAGGCCGAAATACTGGGTCAAAGAGAGGAGATCAACGACCTTTTGATTACTTACCAACAACTGAAAACCGAAATGAATAAGCTCAATAATCATGCTCACATTTCTCCGGGGAAGGAGGGGGCATAAATGGCAAATAAAAAACAGACACGAAAAAAAACCGTTGAAAAGCCTATAAAAAACAAAATGCAGGCGGTAAAAAATCTTATCGAAAAAGGAAAGAGAAATGGAACACTTTGCTACGGGGAGATTATGGATGCATTAGAGGAAATAGAAGACCTTGATGCAGAACAGATTGATAAAATTTACGAGTCTTTGGAGGAAATGGGCATAGAAGTTTTAGATGACAGGGAAGAAGAGTCAGAGGAAACCACCTCGGAGAAAGATTCATCTGAAGAAATAGACCTTTCTGTTCCTGAAGGGGTAGCTATAGATGATCCGGTAAGAATGTACCTAAAGGAAATAGGCAAGGTATCACTACTTTCGGCCGAAGACGAAGTAAGGTTGGCAAAACTTATAGAAAAAGGGGAAAAGGATGCCAAGCGTCAATTAGCAGAAGCTAACCTTCGTCTTGTAGTTAGTATTGCCAAAAAATATGTAGGAAGAGGTATGCTTTTTCTAGATCTAATTCAAGAAGGCAATCTTGGTTTAATGAAAGCCGTAGAAAAATTTGATTATCAAAAAGGCTATAAATTTAGCACCTATGCGACTTGGTGGATTAGGCAGGCAATAACCAGG
>CAYMGK010000068.1:0-8604 GCA_964389965.1 uncultured Clostridia bacterium
CAACCTGCACAAGCCCCGGAAAATTCAAATAGAGGTTGCTCAAACTGGCTACCTTTTACAGTTTCAACTTTCATGGGATTTTCTTTCGGTGAAAGATTAATAGCATAGTCCCAATATGGAATTTGGTGTGATTGACTTGCTAAGGACTTCATAACCAAGGATTTTTTCTTAGATGGACATGTATTTACACAAACACCACAGCCTGTGCAATCTAGTGGGCTAATTTGGATGCGATAGTTTAATCCGTCGACTCCTCGCCCTATTGCCTTTTTAGATACCATACCTTCTGGGGCATTTTTTACCTCTTCTTCATTTAACAAAAATGGCCTTATAGCGGCATGAGGACATACATATGCACACTGATTACACTGTATACACGCGTCAGGCTGCCATTCGGGTACATCTATTGCAATACCCCGTTTTTCGTATTTGGTTGTACCCACGGGAAAAGTACCGTCTTCACGACCTACGAACGCACTTACTGGTAGCTTGTCGCCTTCCTGGCGATTCATTACATTCGCCACATTTTTGACAAAATCTGGAGCATCCACTTCTGCGGCTGCTTCATCTACCTCATTAGCCCAAGATTCGGGCACCCCCACCTTGATTACAGCCTCAAGGCCCTTATCCACCGCTTGATGGTTCATGTCTACAACCTTTTCTCCCTTACTTCCGTATGAATCTACAATGGCTTTTTTCATATGCTTTACAGCCTCATCCAGCGGAATTATCTTGGCAAGTTTAAAGAATGCCGCCTGCATTATCATATTTATCCTTCCGCCGAGCCCTACTTTTTGAGCAATATCCACTGCATTGATTATATAAAAGTCTATATTGTGGTTAGCAAGATAATTTTTCATAGATGTAGGAAGTTTTTCCGAGAGTTCATCTTTTGACCATTGACAGTTCAAAAGAAATGTTCCTCCGTCTTTTAGACCCTCTAATACATCATATTCTCCTACATAGGCCTCGTTATGGCATGCTATGAAATCGGCCTTGTCAATAAAATACGTGGAGCGAATTGGCTTGTCCCCAAAACGCAAGTGGGATATGGTAACACCGCCGGATTTTTTTGAGTCATATGCAAAATATGCCTGCGCGTACATATCTGTATTATCTCCGATTATCTTAATCGCATTCTTGTTGGCACCTACTGTACCATCCGAACCCAAGCCCCAGAATTTACAAGATTTAGTTCCTTCAGGAATAGTGTCTATGTGTTCCCCTAAGGGAAGGGATGTGTTCGTCACATCATCTACTATACCGATCGTAAAATGGTTTTTAGGTGTGTCCGCTTTAAGATTATCATATACGGCTTTTATCTGAGTTGAAGTGGTGTCTTTAGAGCCAAGACCATAACGACCGCCAACAATAATCGGATGACTTGCAAGCTCAAAATACGTGGTGCATACATCTTGGTACAAGGGTTCACCCAAAGAACCGGGTTCTTTGGTTCTGTCAAGAACTGCTATTTTTTTAACAGTCTTGGGCATTTCAGCTAGGAAATGTTTTATGGAGAACGGTCTAAATAAACGCACCTTAATTATCCCTACTTTTTCTCCTTGTTTCATTAAATAATCTACAGTCTCTTCTATAGTTTCACATACAGAACCCATTGCTACAATTACTCTTTCCGCTTCGGGATGACCGTAATAATTAAACAATTTGTAGTTGCGGCCTGTGAGTTTACTCATTTTGACCATGTATTCTTCAACTATCTCTGGAATGGCTAAATAATAGGGATTTGATGCTTCTTTTGCCTGGAAGAATATATCCGGATTTTGAGCCGTGCCTCGAAGTACCGGGCGTTCGGGATTCAACGCTCTTTTTCTAAATTTCCGCACTGCATCATAATCCACCATTTTTGCCAAATCTTCATAATCTAGAACCTCAATTTTCTGGATTTCGTTAGATGTCCTAAAACCATCGAAGAAATGTAAAAATGGCACTCTCCCTTTGATAGCCGCCAAATGAGCTACTCCACCCAAGTCCATTACTTCCTGCACACTTCCTGCCGCCAGTAGGGCAAACCCGGTCTGACGACAAGCCATTACATCAGAATGATCACCGAAAATAGATAGGGCATGTCCTGCAATGGCCCTTGCCGAAACATGAAAAACGCCAGGTAATAATTCACCGGCTATTTTATACATATTTGGAACCATAAGCAGTAGTCCCTGTGATGCTGTAAACGTGGTTGTAAGCCCACCTGCCGCTAACGAACCATGAACCGTCCCGGCAGCTCCCGCCTCAGATTGTAATTCTACAACTTTGACTTCTTGCCCGAAGATATTTTTCCTCCCATGGGCACTCCATTTATCAGTATGTTCTGCCATAGCTGATGATGGTGTTATTGGATAGATTGCCGCCACGTCGGTAAATGCATACGCTACATGAGCAGCAGCGTTATTACCGTCCATAGACTTCATAACTTTCGCCATTTGCTTTTCCTCTCCTTTATTTTGGTATGAAAAGTATTTCATAGCTTAACACTTGTTAGTGATAGCCGTCACATTTGTATTTATGCAAAAAAAAATAAAACATTGAATCGACCACTGTTCGTGGTAGTCGCAACAATTGACAACTGCTCTAGGATTAATTATAACATAGTAACAGCTGTTTTACTATGTTAAATTCACAAATTGGATGGTATAATTAAAAGCAGTAATAAGAATATCACCAAAATCGGAGGTGCTTAAGTGTCACGTTATGACAAAAGTATCAAGAGCATATTTACAGATATGACTGAGGATTTAGTTAGACTTATGACAGGAAGTAAAGTGAGAAAGAAATCAGAACTTAATATCGAGTTTACAAAAGTGGAAAAACGGATAAGTGATATGGTTATAAAATGTGAGATGGACGAAAAAGACATAGCCGTACATATAGAATTCCAATCTACAGACGACCGAAAAATGCCCCACAGAATGCTAAGATACTGCATAGAAATAATGGAAAAATACGACCTTCCAGTATATCAGCTTATATTATATATGGGTAAAGAAAAAACAGCTATGCAAGATTCTCTTGGCTATTTCTTTGATGTGAATAATATGTTAAACTATAAGTACAAAATAGTTGATATTGGAGATTTAAGGTTCAATGACATCGTTGGAAATGAGGCCTATGGTCTTTATTCATTGCTTCCTATAATAGATAGGGAAAAGCGTCAGAAAGAAAAGGAACTGTATCTGAAACGGTGTGCAAAGGTAATAAAGAATGTGCCTTTGGACATAGAACAAAAAAGGGAAGTAGCTTTTAGGGCGGAACTCCTAGCTGGCCTAATATTTCCAAAGGAAATTATCGAGAATATATTTTCGGAGGTGGTAAATATGTTGAGGCTTGAAGATTCTGTAATATTTCAGGATGTTATTGAAAAGGGTATGAAAAAAGGTATGGAAAAGGGTATGGAAAAGGGTATGGAAAAGGGCATGGAAAAGGGCATGGAAAAGGGTATAGAAAAGGGTAAAAGTCAGGGGAAGATAGAAATTCTAATGCGCCAACTCAAGAAAAAATTTGTGGCATTTCCCAAATCATATGAGATAAAACTTTCAAAAGTCAAAGTAGATACCTTGGATAAGATAGCAGAGGATATTTTTGATATTACCGAAGTGAAGGATCTGGATAAATACCTACAATAGTCAGAAAAGACTACATCAATGAAGTATTATTTGCCTTATGTTTCCATATATTATGGGCAATAAATAGTGTGGGTTTAAATTACAAGTAATTTAAACCCACACTATTTATTTATCATACCATAGTAACCATTTGTGTAATTACTTTGGTAAAATCTTCTTTTGCTCTATTCGAAGTATTTACCACTTCCTGATGTGAGAGTTTGGCTTTGGATATACCTGACGCCATGTTTGTTATACAGGATATTCCAAAAACCTTTATTCTCATCTGTCGAGCCGCTATAACTTCTGGCACTGTTGACATGCCTACGGCATCAGCACCTATAGTAGATAGCATCCTTATCTCTGCGGGAGTCTCATAGCTTGGCCCTTTATAAAAAGCATATATACCTTCCTTGTAAGGAATTTCATTTATTTTGTAAACTTCCTTTGCTTTTTCGATTAGTTTTGGTTCATAGGCATATGTCATATCGAAAAATCTGGGCCCAAATTCAGGAATTTCCTGACCGAAGGCGGGGTTTTCCCCAGGAAAATTGATATGGTCTTTTATGACCATAAGATCGCCGGGTCTAAATTTCTTATTAATTCCGCCGGCGGCATTTGTAACAAATAGTGTTTTTATTCCCAGTAGGCCCATTACCCTAACACCTGAAACAACTTTTGAAACAGGGTGTCCCTCATATAGATGAAACCGACCCTGCATCATCATAACATTTTTCCTTTGCAATTGCCCTAAAATAAGATTCCCCTCATGTCCTTTTACGGATGAAACAGGAAACCCGGGAATATCTGAATAAGGTATTGCAACTTGTTTTTTAACTTCATTGACCAGTTCACCTAAACCACTGCCCAATATTATTCCCAATTCAGGCAGGTAATTTGTTTTTTCTTTTATAAGATTTACGGCCTGAAGTATTTCCTTTAGATATGCCATAAAAAGCCCCTCCCTAGCCTATAAAAAGCCTTTTTTCAACTAATGCTTTCCACTTTTTCCTCTATTAAGTCCACCATGGCTCTAATGTTTTTTAATGAATTAACAACTGGTGTCTCATTATAATGTGATATTTCATTTGAAACAACACCACTAATGGCAAAAACTGTTTTATTTATTTGTTTTTCGATTTCTCCTATGTTTTTCGCGCAAAGTATTTTGGGGACTTCTATATCAGTTACACCTTCCATAATTACATAGTCCTGGTTGTAGAAGCCCAGTATCTGTTCGACAGGAAGCCGTTTCGGAAAAAGTATATCTGTTTCATGAATCCCTCTTGCAGTTACAAGTTCTGCACCGGCTTTACGGTGCCTGTCAGTGTTACTTCCCTGGGTATCTATCGCAAAAGCTTCATAGTGAATATCTTTTATGGTGCCCACACTGTAACCCCTGTTTATCAACTCACAAATTATTTGTTCTATAGTTGATGTTTTTCCGGATCCGGTGTGACCGTAAACCGATAAAACCTTCAACATGTCCACTCCTTATGATTTCTGAAACAAAATTCCAATATTTCTTGTTGCTCATCAGGCCGCCTTGCAGCGATTTTTCGCAACCATTGCCATAAATAATTCATCACATCTGATGGAACAACGTCATCATTTGATTTGCAATAGGTTTCAATTATTCTTTCAACTGTTCTTTGCTTCTTTTCCGTAAACCTAGGCGCATTAGTCAAAATATGTGCGGCAAGCCCTCCAATATCATAGGCAGGTTCCCCCACTGTGACTTCCTCAAAATCGATGCCGTAAAATTTATTATTAAATAAAATGAAATTCCTAAGGTTGACATCATTTTTTATATACGAGAGTCCTTTTTGCTTCATTTCATTATGAAATGCTAAAAACCAACCGACTATCTTTTCTATACACATTTGATTGGTCGTTTCAATTAAATCACAGAGCAATCGACCGGGTATATAATCCATAATAAGGTATTCTTGATTGAAAAAGTGGGGTTTGGGAACATTTAAACCGTATTTGTGCAACATCTCAAGGATTTGGTATTCTTTTTCAGGATCTCCAACTAGATATTGTTTTAGTATTAAATACTCGGCACGCTTTTCGCCTCTAATACTACATAGAAATACCTTGTTTCTCTTGCTGGAAAATTTCCTGTGTACACTGGCTCTACCTATGGGAAGCCATATTGCCGCCCCAGGCTGAATATCCTTTATCTGCATTAGACCACAACTTTCACTTCTTTTAATGACAAAACACTATTCTAGGCGTATTTCAACAAGGAAATTTGTAAAACGCTGTCCAAATACATCATTTAGAATTATTACCTGCATACTGCCTTCTTTCCCTTTTTTTGTTACAAGGGGTTTGCCATTATCCTCGTATGCTAAAAATACATTGTTCTTTTCCAAAACCTCATCCATTTTAACATAAGATGTATAATTGTCCACACCTATGGTAATCACTCTATCATATTTTTCACAAATACCAGGTTCTATTATATTAAAAATGTCCAGTAATGGTGTACATGTGAACTGATGTTTTGTTATTCCTTTTGTCGAGTTAATGGCGAGTTTTTTCTTGACTGCTAGCAATTGCCTTACATCATCTATTGTTACAGTGCCAAGGACCTTATTCCCTGCAGTTATTTTGATTTCTCCCTCATTTAACTTTTCACCTGGGGAGTTTAGATACGCCAAAATACTAACTGAAACTGCAAGACAAGCTATAATAATTACCACTGTAATGCCCGTTTTTTTCGTCTTTGAATCTACCAACTCATATGCCCCCTTAGCTAGGCGGAATACTTGTTCAATCAACACCTGTAACAAATTCTTCTACTTTAAGGGGAATAGGTTCACTAATTTCATTAAGCACTAATTCATTATAAGCCCCCATGACTGAATTCACACCATTTATAATCGCCTGTGTGCTTATAGTAGATGCTGTTATCTGTATTATTTCATTTGGTTTTTTTGCCTCAAGTACCACCCTTTTTAAATACTCCTTTACACTCTTACCTGTAAAACGCTCTAAAAACCAGTCTTCGCTTATGCTTTCGGCATATATGAGTGTTTCATCGTGCTGGATGACGCTTACATTCGTTATTTCCCTCTGTTCTCCATCAACGAGAACAGCTATACTTATTGGACCACGGTAACCCACTGGTGTAGCCATAAATACATAATCACAGGAATCCTGGTCTTTTAGCTCAAAGGCCCTTTTCACTGCGGGAAACTTATCATTGATGGTATCTGTTAATTTAATTTGTTTAATATTTTTTTTGCTCACATCTGGCACAACCCTTTTTATTGTTTCTAACTCCTTTTTCGCAATCCCGCCGTTATTACAGCCTGTACATATCAAAACAGTTAGTAGCATGAAAATTATGATATATCCCCTGTTTTTCAATTATCAACACTCCACTTGCACGTTTTTAAGTTTTGTTTCATCTCTATTCTACAACTTTGACACAAAGCAGGTTTTCAATAGGTTCCAACTCCAATCGCTCACTCCACCTAACACCATAATTATCCCTTTCACTTATAGTTAACAGGCCTTCATATAAGTCCATCCCACTGGCCTTTACTGTCTGACCGTCCACACTTAGAATTTCAAAACACTTATCTTCAATATCTTTGACACCAACTTCCTCCAGTATTTCACTTAAAAGAATCCCCTTGGCGCCGTCAATTTGCCCTTCTCCCAGAAGTTCTGCCATTTGCTTAGGGAATATGGCAGCATCGGCATTTGTGGAAAACCAGGCCATTTCCTGTACATTCATACCTAGTTTTATATGTGGCGATATATTCATAGGTGCATCCTTACCCTTTATTTTGATATAGTATCTTTGACTTACAAGGTTCATGGCCTCATTTTTTATAAACCCATCATTGGATTTCATGGTGAAAAAGGCCTCATGACTTATATCCTCGAATTTTCCAAAAACCTGTGTTAGTTCTATAGCATCATCCTTTTGGCCGTAGTACTCATATCGATATGGCTCTATATCTTTTACAAGATTCATAAACACCCAACAGGTCCTTATATCCTTTTTAGGTACCTCTTCATATAGCACTATTTTATCAACCATACGGACCCAATAAGGACCATACTCACCTTGGATACACAATCTAGCAGGTCTTGTATCCTTTGCAAGTTCCGGACTACCGTCAATAGCCAAGGCCAAAACCAATTCATGGTTTTTAATAGTCTCTGATGTGACAAGACAGTAATAGCCGTCCCTACCGACAAACCCAAGGGCTTCGTATTCCTGCATATCTTCTTCTACCAAAGCTAAAACATCCTTCACTGTAGGACCGGCTGCTTTAAATTCTTCTAACACACCTGTTGTCCTTGTAAGACTTGCGTTGAGCTCTGTCTGATCCAATGTCCTCATTTTGGCAACTGTTATTTCTTTATCACCGGCTTTTGAACTCTGTATAGATATTGTCTGATTCTCATATTCCTCTTTTCCAGTACTCATTGCGCTAGGAATTTCCTTTTCACCACATGTCACTGTAACGAAACACAATGAACAAATCAAAAGTATAATAACAAGTTTTTGCATGTAATTTTTTTTCAAATGCCCGACCTCCCGGCTATCACGGAATTAGTTATAAATATTTTCTAATTAAAAATTCCAGTATTGTTATTGCACATATGGATTTAAATAAAATACAGTATTATCATTATAAGACCCATGAAAATACTTACAAAAATCAATACCCTATCGATGAGTTTTAAAGACACCTCATGGTAAAAGCTCCTTTTTTCCCCTACACCAAAGCCCTTTAATTCCATTGCAAGTGTGAGTTGATTCGTCCTAACCAGTGCATTTGCAATAGATGGCAGAAATACACGGCTGTAAAGTTTGATTTTTTCGGTGATAGATGCACTTTCAAACTTTACACCCCTCAGTTGTATCGCTACAAAAGTGTCTTTAATCTCCTCCCTAAGTAGCGGCAAAAAACGCATGCCCATTTGAACCATAAATATGAGTTCATAGGGTACC
>CAYMGK010000069.1:0-6857 GCA_964389965.1 uncultured Clostridia bacterium
AATGCGAAGTAAAATGCATACTTGTAAAAAGAGGAGAACCAGTGGGTATTGGCCGCCTGGAACGCTTTGCAGCAGATTGGGAACTTAAAAAAGGAATAAAACCCCCAAAACAAACCCCACCTAAAAACAGCAAAGTAGCCATTATAGGCTCCGGCCCCGCAGGTCTTACATGCGCAGGAGACTTGGCCAAGCTGGGATATGATGTTACAATCTTTGAAGCCTTTCACGAACCCGGAGGAGTATTGATATACGGCATACCCGAATTTAGACTACCAAAAGACATAGTGAAAAAAGAAGTAAACTTTATAAAAAAACTTGGAGTAAAACTAGAAACAAATATGGTAATGGGTAAAATCCTAACAATGGACGACCTTTTTGAAAAAGGCTTTGACGCAGTATTTGTAGGCACAGGCGCAGGCTTACCCTGGTTTATGAACATCCCCGGAGAAAACTACCTGGGAGTGTACTCAGCAAATGAATACCTAACAAGAATAAACCTCATGAAAGCCTATAGCTTCCCTAAAACCGATACCCCCATTAAAGTAGGCAAAAAAGTAGCAGTTGTAGGAGGCGGAAATGTAGCAATGGACTCGGCCCGCTCAGCACTCAGAATGGGAGCCAAAGAAGTATATATTATTTACCGCCGCTCCGAAGCAGAAATGCCCGCAAGAAGAGAAGAATATGAACACGCCGTAGAAGAAGGCATTATATTTAACTTTTTGACAAACCCAACCCGCATAATCGGTGACGAAGACGGATGGGTTAAGGGAATAGAATGTATCCGCATGGAATTAGGCGAACCTGATGCATCAGGTCGCCGCAGACCAGTTCCAATGGAAGGGTCGGAGTTTATTCTAGATATGGATACAGTAGTTATCGCAATAGGCACGGGTCCAAACCCACTTTTACTTAATGCCACACAAGGCCTTAAGCTAAACAAATACGGTTATATTGAAACAGATGAAGACGGCAAAACATCAAGGGACGGGGTATGGGCAGGAGGAGACATAGTTACAGGCTCTGCCACAGTTATACTGGCAATGGGTGCCGGTAAAAAAGCCGCAAAATCAATCCATGAATATCTACAAAATAAATAATTAGATACCAAATGAAAGTGCGGAATAATGTGATGCTATATTACATTTTCCGCTTAAGGGTAACAGCTATATTTTTTTCATGGGATTTTTATTGAAACCCCCAAATAAATTTAACCCTCGAAAAGCGACCTAGGTTTTAGAAAACCACTTAAGTGATTCTATGAAGGCATGTGAACATTCGAAAACTAATGTGGAAGTATAAATTGACAAAGTGATCCCAAGGTATAAAAAATAAGTATGGTTGAATCTTTTATTAAGGGCTAGGCATTTTAAAAAACGAAACCTACGAGGTTGATAGTATGCAACTTAAATACAAAATATGGTTATATAAAAACGGAAAAGTATTTGGCGATGGGCCTTTGGAGATTTTAAAACGTATTGAAAGGGACGGATCACTTAGAAGGGCAGCGGCAGATATCAATATGTCATATAGTCAGGCTTGGAATCTTATAAAAAACATAGAAGACAAGCTAGGATTTAAGTTGCTTGAAAAACGTATTGGAGGCAAAAAAGGTGGGGGTTCCACACTTACAAATGACGCAAAACAGCTAATGGATAAGTACGAAAAACTAAAAATTGACGCTGACAGGACCTTAAAAGAATTATATAAAAAGCATTTCTTAGATGACTTATTTTAGCAAATGCGTTATACTAAATTAAGTATCATAATTACAAATAAGGATTAATGATATAAGGAGGTTACTGTGCAGTTACAGGAGAGTTTGGGTTTGGAAGATCGTGAGATGATATGTGCTGTAGGAGGTGGGGGTAAGACAACTATACTGTTCAATTTAGGCAAAGAACTTATAGATAGTGGAGAAACGGCCCTACTTACAACAACAACTAAAATATATGTTCCTGAGCAACAGGATGTTCTAACATTAGTTAAATCCGAAGCTGATTTTGTGGATATGCTAGATAAATTGCCTCAAAGGCGAAAGTTGCCAGTATGGGGCAGTGGTATATACAAACAGCCTAAAGACAAAGATAAGCTACTTGGTGTAAACTGTGATACTTTAGATTATTTATTCTGTCAAAATCCTATAGACTATATTTTAATTGAAGCGGATGGGGCTAAGAAAAAACCCATAAAAACACCAGGGCACAATGAACCGTGCATACCGAAAAATACTACAATAGTTTTGGGTGTAATAGGTATGGATGCAATAGGAAAAACACTGAATGAAGATTCTTTTCACAGAGTCAATGTATTTTTAAAAGAAAATGATTTCCAACCTAACTCTAAAATAGACATTAAAGTAATTGCAACACTTGTGAATTGGGAGCAGGGGCTTTTTAAAAACACTCCTTCTACTGCACGAAGACTATTGGTTTTAAACAAAGTGGATGATTCATACAGATATGATATTGCAAAGAAAATAGCCAACAAAGTATTAACACAAAAATCTGGTATTGTCCCGGAAAAAATAATACTATCATCTTTCTTACGGGAAAAGCCCATACTAAATGTGTTTTAATTTTAAAAGACCATTGCTAAAAAGATAGGGGGTGAGTATTATCTTGGATTTAAAAAGTGATAAAAACTCGGTTATAATCCGGGGAGCAGGTGAAATGGCCACGGGGATAGGTACAAGACTTTTTAATTCTGGATTTAAGGTATTTATGCTCGAAACACCGAAGCCTTCCTGCATCAGAAGAGAAGTATCACTATCAGAGGCTGTATATAATGGAGAAGCGGAAGTGGAAGGTGTAAAAGGGATATTGGCGGATTCCCCTAGCCATGCAAAATACTTATCAGATAACGGAGTTATTCCTATCTTAGTCGATCCGGACTTAAAATGTCTTAAAACGATTAAGCCCTTTGGATTGATTGATGCTACACTAGCTAAAAAGAATCTAGGCATCAATATGGAAATGGCCCCAATTGTAATAGGTGTGGGACCTGGCTTTTGTGCAGGTGTTGATTGTCATGCAGTCATAGAATCGATGAGGGGGCATGATCTAGGGAGAGTAATTTACAAAGGTCGTGCAAAAGAAAATACAGGGATCCCAGGAGACATTATAGGGTTTACAAAACCAAGGGTGATTTATGCACCAACTTCAGGTACTATTGAATTAGTCAATAAAATAGGTGATTTGGTAGAATCAGGTCAGACAATAGCGCAAGTAGAAGAAAACCCTGTAAAGGCACCTATTGCAGGAGCACTTAGGGGGATTATAAGAAACAACTATAAAGTAAAAAAGGGTATGAAAATTGGAGATGTGGATCCAAGGGGTGTTGCAAATTACTGCTTTACCATATCAGATAAGGCGCGGGCACTTGGTGGTAGTGTTCTCGAAGCATTAATGCGTGCATATTAAGTGTTGAGGGGGTATGACCTATGGAGATTTCGTTAGTAAAAAAACTTGCCCAATTGCTAAGTGAGCAGCAAAATGTAGCATTAGTTACAATCACAAATTCTTTCGGGTCTTCTCCGCGAGGAGCAGGGGCACTGATGATTGTAGATAGCAATGGTGATTTGGTAGCTGGGACTATTGGAGGTGGAAGCGTAGAGGAGCAGGCCAAACAGGACGCTGCTAAATGTATTAGACAGGGAATTTCCAAGATGATAAGCTACAATCTCGATGAGAAATCTGATGAAGAATCTTTGCCAATGGTCTGTGGAGGAAAATTAGATGTTTTTTTTCGTGTGTTCAGACAACAAGACAAACTGATAATAGCGGGGGCGGGCCATATTGCCGAAAGACTTTACAAAATAGCGAAAATACTGGGCTATAGAATAACCATCTTGGATGACCGTAGTGAAATGGTAACAAAGGAAAGGTTTCCAGATGCCGATGAACTTCTTTTAGGAGATGTTGCGGCTAACCTCAAACAAGTCGACATTGATGAAAATACAAATATAGTTATTGTCACACATGACCATAAAGACGATGCTGCGGCTCTAAAGGTAGTAATAGACAGCCCTGCCAGGTATATTGGAATGATAGGCAGTATGAATAAAGTGAACACATGCTTTGAATTGCTAAAGCAAGAAGGCGTAGACGCTTTAAAATTAAAGAAAGTATTTTCACCTATCGGAATAGATATAGGAGGAGAAAAGCCCGAAGAGATTTCTCTTGCAATTATGGCGGAAATTCAAGCAGTCAAACATGGTAAGAACGTCCCGTCTTTAAAAAAGGGACTTAAGTAGAGGTCTTATTTGCATAACCGTTATATTTTTGAAAGTATAACAATGCATTCAACCCGGATTTTGGAGGTATTTTAGTGAAATGCCATTTATTTTTACAAGGGGATATAGGGATAGGAAAATCAACACTTATTCGAAGATATATACTTCCACATGTAAATCATGTAGGCGGGTATTTTGTCAGGCGCATCTTCATGAGTAAAAATACCAAAAGATATGTAGGTTTCGCTATCAATCAATTAGATGCAAAACAAGACCTTTCTTTGAATCTTTATGTAAATAATCTAGAAGATGTGAAAGGACTTTTTCTATACAAAGATGCTTTAGGGAACTGGAACCAAAGACCGGAAGTTTTTGCCCAAATTGCGTGTAATTCTTTGAAAAAGGCTATTTCCCGGCGGAAAAAACTTATACTTATGGATGAAATAGGAGGAGTGGAGCTAGAGGACATATCATTTTCAAATTTGGTGCTTAATACCCTTGATGGAAGCATTCCCATACTTGGTGTGCTTAAATCCCCTGTGAATTACGAAAAAGTAAGAAAGGCAACAGGGGAAAAACGTGGTACTGCTTTTGGAAGGGTGCTAAACACATACAATAAAATAAAAAAGCATAATAAGGTTGAACTTTTGATATTTCATGACAGGGGAGATTTATCCGCAGGGGAAAAAAGATTAAGGGCATTTGTAGGGGGAATTTTTGATGGCAAACAAGTTTAAAGCTTGGACCAACGAACAAATAGATAATTATTTTATGGGAATAAAATATAGTGATTATCCACATATTTTCTGGGAAAAGATTTCGAAGAAAATCGATGGCTGTCATTCTTTTCTAGATGTCGGATGTGGTCCTGGGGCCTTTGCTTTAAAGGCCGCACAACATGGCATGACGGTCCAAGCGATTGATGTAAATAAAAAAAACTTAGATGCCCTTAAAAAAATGTGTTATAGTAAATGTCTCAAAAATGTGAATACAATTTTAGGAAATTGGCTCAGTGTAAAAGTAGAAAAAGCTGATGCTAGTGTATCTGCTTATAGTTTCGTAGATGAAATTGGAACACTTACAGGTATATATAAAATCTTGCAAAATACTAACAAAGTGGCTTTTTTTATAACCCCATACGGTAAATCTAAAACCGATTTCTTAAGTGAAAAACTATATTATATTTTAGGGAAAACCCCGAACACTTTTTCCGGGGATTATCGGGATTTACTAAAGATTTTTAATGAGCTTGGAGAAAAGGTGCAGTATGAAACTGTGGAATACGATTTTGGAATGCCGATTAGGGGTGTTGACAGGGCTTCTGTGGAAAAATGTGCCTATTATTTATGCGAAAAACTAGAACTTGATAATTCATCCAAATCACTGGGATTTATGAAAAAACATCTAAGGAAAATTATCACAATTAAAAATGGTATGTATTGGGTGCCAAATCCTAAAAAAAGTGTAATGATAACATGGAGGAGATAAAAATGAATAAATTCTTATCAAAATTTTCGCCTTTTGATTTAATTGTAATTTCACTTTTGTCAGCGTGTGGAATAGCTATTAAACCATTTGTTAGGATACTTACCCAGATGGCAGTTGGCACCTTTATTCCTGCCGGAGTGGTTTCAGGTATCATATACATGATATGGATCGTTCTTCCATGCGCCATAGTTAAAAAAAGAGGGACGGCTATTTTGGTGGGTATAGTTCAATCAGTGCTTGTAGTAGTCTTTGATATGCTCGGAAATAAAGGGATAGCGAACCTATTGGTTTATGTAGTCCCCGGAATTGCCTTAGAATTAGGCATGCTAGTCGTGCCTAAGTACATTCATTCAACAATTTCGGCTTTTTTTGCGGGAATGTTAGCAAATGCTACAGGTTCCTATATAATGGGGGCTATTTTTATGCGTATGCCGTTTGCACCACTTGTGTTTTCCATAATTGTCGGCGGTATTTCCGGAGGCATAGGAGGTATAATTGGCTATAGGCTGTTAGCAGTGATTTTGATGTTTAACAGACCCAAAACCATTGATTAATTAATGACAGATCAATATGGGTTTTTTATATAGGTGGTGGAAACTTTTGAGGGTTTTACAAGTGCAACATCTGAACTATTCATACTGTTTAGATAAGCAAGTATTAAAGGACCTATCCTTTGAATTGAAATCAGGTGATTTTTTAGGTATCACCGGCTCAAATGGCAGTGGTAAAACAACACTGTGTCTTTGCCTGAGTGGAATAATACCACATTACTTAGATGGTAATATGTCCGGGTCGATTTTAATAAATGAAAAGGACACTAGGGAGATTTCATTAGGGTCTATGGCATGTGAAGTAGGAATAATCTTTCAGGACCCCAATTTGTCTGTAATGATGCCTACAGTGGAAGACGAATTGGCATTTAGTTTAGAGAATCGAGGCATTCCCCCCGCAAAAATAAAAAAGAAAATTTATGAGGTTATGGATTTTACCGGAATTACCCGACTTAAAGACGAAAGTCCGTTTCACCTTTCCGGAGGAGAAAAGCAGCTCGTAGCCATTGCCGCAGTTTTGGTTACTGACCCGGAAATAATCATCTTTGATGAAGCCTTGTCCATGCTTGATGAATTTGCCCGAGATA
>CAYMGK010000069.1:6867-8569 GCA_964389965.1 uncultured Clostridia bacterium
GACCCTCATTGTAGTTGACCACAACTTAAAAATTCTAAAGTTAGCACGAGAAATACTGGTGCTTGAAAATGGTAAAATAACAAAAAAAGGGCCAGTGGATCAAATTTTTTATTGTGCAAAATAGGGAGAGGGGAACCATGTGTTTTTTGTGTTTAGACTCTGTAAGTTTCACATACCAAGGTAAGAAAACCCCTGCGGTCGACGACATATCATTTGTCTTCACTGCAAAAAAAAGTGTGGCCATCACAGGGTTAAACGGCAGTGGTAAATCCACTCTTGCTAGGCTAATGGTCGGACTATTGAAACCGCAAAAAGGCAAAATTACTTTAGCTGGTAGGCCTATAGAGAATTTTTCCCTTCCGGAAATCGGCACTAAACTAGGTTTCGTATTGCAAAACCCCAGTCTTATGTTGTTTAACACCAGTGTCTATAATGAAGTAGCATTTGGACTGAAGTGGAAAGGGAAAACAAAAGTCGAAATACAAAAAATCTGTTACAAGTATTTAACCTATTTTGATATATGGGAATTGAGAAATGAAATGCCTTTTAACCTAAGTCAGGGTGAAAAACAGTTAGTAGTCCTTTCAAGTATTCTAGCCTTAGAGCCAAAATGCTTGATCTTGGATGAACCTACAAAAAACATTGATACTTATAGGAAGAATAAATTAAAAGAACTACTTAAAAGTATCCGCGCCAAAGGTAAACCTCTCATTATTATAACTCATGATTATGATTTTGCAGAAGGTTTATATGACACAAAGATTCATATGGCCGATGGAAGGATATACCCTAATGAATATTGACATAAGGTCTAGGTTGATAATATCTGCTCTTTTTTCTATAATGGCGCTAGTGTACCAAAAAATCGAACTTCTGTCCATTATCTTATTTTTTAACATTTTCACTTTAATCTTATTTAAAGTTCGCATTAAAGTATTGCGTAGCATAAAAATGCTATTATATATTTCCTTTATGATGATAGTTATACAAAGCGTGTTTGTAAGAACAGGTAAACCGTTTTTAAAACTTGCAGGAATATCCTTTTTGACCAGTGATGGTGTTTTGCACGGTATAACGGTCTTTTTAAGATTTACAATACTAATGTTATCCGGATTGTTTATATTAGGTGGCAATATATCTGAATTAACACGAGGTTTGGTTAAACTGGGAATGCCTTATGAAATTGCATTTATGATACAATTAGGCGCAAGATTTGTCCCCGTCTTTACTCAAGAGATTAAAGAGGTTTTAAATTCCGTACAACTTCGCGGAGTTGATTTACGAAAAATCTATAAAAGGAAAGTGATGGGGGTTTATGTAGGTATTTTTTCGCCCATTGTATATAGCATCTGGCAAAAAGCCGAAAAACTATCTATTTTACTTGAGCTTCGTGGATTTAGGGCAAGCCATAAAAGGACATATTACAGGGAAATTTATTTCAAAAAGATAGATTATATCATTATTGTTTTGTATCTTGTATTTACAGGAATATTCGTATATATGGCCATGTAATATTTTTTATTAAAGCCTAACAAAGATAGTGTGATTTTTTATGAAATACGTAAATCCCCCAATTTAAAATATAGTTAGTTAGGTGATCTTATGGAAAAGACTATAAAAGGAAATACAAAAGTATGTGGCATTATCCTAGCGGCCGGAAGCGGGGAAAGAGCTGGAGGTGGCAAACTAAGCAAAATTATCA
>CAYMGK010000070.1:0-8503 GCA_964389965.1 uncultured Clostridia bacterium
GTGGGTCCTGCATGTTTCGTGCAGGTGGGTCCTGCATGTTTCGTGCAGGTGGGTCCTGCATGTTTCGTGCAGGTGGGTCCTGCATGTTTCGTGCAGGTGGGTCCTGCATGTTTCGTGCAGGTGGGTCCTGCATGTTTCGTGCAGGTGGGTCAATATCAGTTTTCCCTTCTTTTTCGTTTTCCTGTTTTTCGTCTACCTTTTCGTTTTCCTGTTCCTTTTTATCATCAGTTTTATTTTCGTTTTTGTACCGTGAAAACCTATGCATTGCTTTATCCCAGTTTCTGTATGCAGTATATTTATTGTTATAGGTGTTTAATATGCTTTCCGGAGGATAGTCATGTATTATATAAGAACTTCTATTAGACACTTCCACTATATTAATCAATTCCAAAGGGATTTCCGGGTATAGTTTGCTTATAAGAGATGCAATATTATCCTTTAATTCTATATCAATGTTTTCTAATGTGCTGAAATACACAATAGATTTTGCAACTAAAGGATTTGATTTACCCTCAATATTATAGTTAACAAAAAACTTTACATCTATAATTTTCTCCATATCTAGAAGCCCGGCATTGAACAAAGTTTTTAAATGCCGATAAAATTTAGTTCTGCCAATATTTAATTGTTCTAATAGAAATTTTTGTGTATAAGTTATTTGGTTTTCTTTAGTATTGTCTTTCCTGTTTATGTATCGTTTTAAAGCTATATAAAAACCTAATGTTTCGCAGTCCGCATATTCGTTTAGGCCGTCAATTAGCTCAAAGTTTGTATTAATGTATTGCTTATTTGTCCTGCCCGCTTTTATGACAAATCCGTTTTCCGCTATCATAATCTTAATCCCCCTTAAATTTAAAAAATGAAAAAAGCACCCAAGTTGAGTGCCATGGAAATGCTAAATCGTTATCATACTACGCCGAACTATATACTGGCTTAATAATGTTTCCCAAACCTTTTTATTCTTACTTTCATCAAATAGAGCATTAGCATATTTTATCTTTTGAATTTTATAATGTTCATGATTCGGTAAATATTTATTGATGTTCATTACCTCCCCCTGAGGTAACAATACATGATAATCTGTTTTTGTTAATTTTTTTAAAGCGCCTTCGAGTGCTTTAATCTCATACGGTTTATTACCCGCACATAGTACTTTTACATCGCCTATGCGATTAAATACATTCACGTTTGCATCTACTAAGACTCCGAGATCTAGTACATTAAAATCATAACTATCATTCGGGATATTAAAATTAAAAAAATAATCAATACCGGCACCCGTAAAATAGTTTCCTTTAATAGGGCTATTCGGGAAAAGGACATTGCGAATAGCCTTTAAATGGCCCTGCTTGTTTGCCTCTGTATAGGACACCCTCGCCCCTATATTTGTTAAGTATGAGGCAATATTAAGGGCTGTAGTAGTGGTGCCTACCCGTGGCATCACACCCGCTATTACTATTTTTGTCTGTCCGGGTCCGGTAAAAGTGTAAACTATGTCGGCGAAATCTAAACCATGTTCAGCCGAAATTTTATTTAAAATGTATTCCCTGGGCATACCTCCGGGGGAAACACATAATAACATTTCGTTCTTTATTCCTTTTATCTCCGTTTCAGTTATAATATTATAAATCTTGGTAACCGTGATTAGTTTTTTTAATCGTTCTGGTTCTATTTCATCAGCGAATAATATGATACGCATGTCGTAAAGCGCGTTTATAGCAATTAGGTTTTTAATTACTACTTCGTCGGGCTCTCTTATAGCTGTCATATCTATAACAAGATATTCGTAATAACTTAGGCTCCTAATATCGTATTTCGTAAACTTGTCTAAAGAAAAAGTTCCAACAAGTTTTTTTATTTGCATACTTTCTTCATCATCCAGAAAATCGAATAACCCTAAATTCTTTTCCGAAGTTAAATATATTATAATGATAATTCCCTCCTTCGTAGCAGACTAAATAGAAAATATCCAAAACGGGCAACCATTGATGCCATCGTTTTTACTGCTTTCATTCATAATAATGGATAGATCCCATGCCTTGCTTCTTTGGCTGCTGGCCGGGTCATAGATTTCTACCTTACCGGTCTCCGCCGTAATACCTCTCAGAACAATAAAATGGCCACCTTTGGTAAAATGACCCCTATCCATAGAGACAATAACCGGCTTACCTTGGCTTAAAGCATTGACTATCGTTTGCGGGTCTCTCCGGCTTACTGATTGTACTTGCAAACCATAATGTTCCCCCCCGGCGGCCATCAAACCCCAATAGCTGCCGCTGCCTTCGGCCCGATAACCGTTTAGTACGCTCCAGGCGGCTACCATATCCGGTGTAACCCGTTCTGTCGTCAAACCGGATATAACCATCGCTAATGCGGTAGGGCCACACCCACCACTTAAAATGGTGCTACGGCCGTAACTTTTAAGTGCCCAGCGTGCATCCGTTTGATTATAATACGGTATATCGGCCGTGCCCTCATCGTACTCAATGAGATTAGCCGGATCAATCACATTGTCATACATACATAGCTCGCCCTCAATATCCATAGCCAACAAAGTATCGTAAATATGCTCTACCAATAATATATCTTCTTTTTCAGTTATGCCGATAGATGCTAATGTTTCTACATTAAACGGCAATGTGTCAACAGTTATTATAGCCCTTGTCCTTGTTTCTGTTTTAGGAGTTGCGTTTCCATCACTATCCGTCGTCGTTATTATTACTGTATATGTTTCTGTCTTAGCGTTCCTTTGCATAAATTTTCGTGCTAGATTTAAAATATCTTCTTCCGTTATGCCGCTGAAATCCTGTGCGTAACGCACAGCATCTATGCTAACAAATTCGTACCATGTCAGAGCATAGTTGTAATGAGTTCTTATACTATCACACCATGCATACTCTTCTTCTTTTTTCAATATCCAATCTTCGTTCTCTCTGTCTAGCACAGTAATTATATCTTGGTATTTCTCTATATATTCTAAATCTTCATTATTCCCACCAAAAATACCCTCTATAATAATGGAGGGCAGACTCATAATAATGTTAATTATTAAAACGAAGGAACAAATTAATGTAACAAGTACCATTAAATTTTTGTTCCTAAAATCCTTATCCGTTACCAGTTTTGTCAGATAATAATTTAAAAAAGTTTCTATAGTATCCACCCCCCCGAAAACTTTTTAACAAAATGTACTTTTAGATAAAAAACGGCCCCCTAGAATCGTTTCTAAGGGGCTAAAACCACTCTGCCCATACTAAACTACCTATCGTTTTACCGTCCTCCCGCGGTACCCATAAAATTAAACTTATAATCCGGTATGTCGAACTGTACTTGCAATTTATTGCTACCTATCATCATTAAAGCTGAGCCTCTTTTCTTTGACATTATTAAATCCTCTTCAGCTTCGGTTAAGTCATACAGCTTTGATGTTTCTTTCAGGTTTTGCCCATCTGTACCCATGATGATCTTGAAAGTAGCTAAATCTAACAAGGGCTGCCCATACTGCTTTACACTCTCATCTAAAAAGTCTACTACTGAATGGGATATTACTGCAATAGCCCCTTCAACCTTTCTAGCTCCTTTGGCCACATTGCGTAAAAAATTTAGTGACTGAGGATTCCTTTTGTCGATCATGAGATAGGCTTCATCACAGATTAAAAGCACTCTTTCCTC
This sequence comes from uncultured Clostridia bacterium, assembly GCA_964389965.1. Classification (GTDB taxonomy): domain Bacteria; phylum Bacillota; class Thermosediminibacteria; order Thermosediminibacterales; family Tepidanaerobacteraceae; genus DUNY01. Next base: position 3,673 of record CAYMGK010000070.1, read on the forward strand.
CGGGTCCTTAGTTATCTCGTTCCAGGCCCACTGGAGCATGTTAAAGTATTGAGTTGACTTCATACTGTCAGATGTATCTTGTAAATCTTTTGTATCTAAACAAACGCATTGAGAATTGCTTTCTATAGTTGTATAACCATTCCATAGATATGCACCTGCTCCATTAGCTATATCATTTAAATATAGAGATAAATCATCATAATCTTTAGCATATGGATTATTTTTATCTTTTGATTTTTTAACTATTTGGTCGTATAAATCTTTCATGATGGGAAAGTCCTCATTTTTTAATTGCTCTATATCCGTTTCCCAAGAAATGTTGAAACTGTTATACAGTTCAATGAGTTCTTTTTTAAGGATAGCCATTAATCTATCCGTAATAGAAGGTATATAAGACCGGAAGAAGATTTCAAGGTTATTTATAAATAGTGCCATATCCGGCATACCTTTCATTTTATCATCATCATCATCTTTTGGTTGTGTCCTTATTTGAAGTGGGTTTATTCTAGCATCCTTACTTCCTCCGGCATTTATCCAGTCGCCGTCAAGGTTTTTGCACAATTCTTCATACTCTCTATGGGGGTCAATTATAATAAGTCTTGTACCCCTCATGTATTCTGAAAGCATAATATGTTTTATAGCAGTGGATTTTCCAACGCCGGGTACGCCCATGATGACAAAATTAGTATTAGTCCGGTCGGCTTCCCGTTTCCACGGGTCAATGATAATCAGGCCGCCTAAACTATCTTTGGCAAAATAATATCCTGTTCTATCATTGTATCCACTTGAAGCAAAGGGGAAACCACCTAAAAAAGATGATAAAGGTACAGGCCGATCAATGATATTAGACACCCTATCAGCAACGGTATAAAATGGCGAGAGCTGTTTAAACCCGTCCTCCTGCAAAAAAGATAGGGTCCTTAATCTACAATTGGTTGCAATTACTCGACTTTCAACCCGCCGTGTTGATTTTTCAAACTGGCTTTCCTTGTCTGATATAGGCATTATGGTTATACCCATTTGCCCTATAGATTCTCCTCTTTGATCTATGCTTTTCATAATCTTTTCTCCATCCTTTGCCGCCTTTTCTGCCCTTTGCCGGGCTAAGGGGTCCTTGGTTGAGTTGGCTACTCCCCTATTACGATTAATGCTCCGGGCAATAGTATCAACAAAAAGACCGCTGTCTATGGGCCTATAGGTTATGGAACAAACCGTACCGGGGATGTTGGTTATCCTAGATAGCCAGCCATAGGGAGGATTTTGTGGATATTTAATAATCCCATAAACCCGGCCCATATTCTCCCCAATAGCCATTTCATTTCGCTTGAATTCAAGACCTATAGGGGAAATAATATTAATCAAAGATGCGTTTAATAAACTTTGTTTATCGTGTTTGTTTTGGCTATCTCGTTTACCCTTTTTTTTGTCATTTCGTTTTTTAAACATCGCGTTTTAGCTCCTCCCATGTTAAAGGCCGCCTAAAACCGGCGGCCTTTAACATATATTTTTAATACTACTATCTTGCAATATCTAAATCTAAATCTTCTTCCAGCTCTTCTTCGTCCTCATTTTCTATATCGTCGTCTTTTTTGTCTAAATCCAGTTCCTGGTTTAATTCATGTTGTCTTGCAAGTTTTTCTTTATATTCCTTTTCATAGGGCCAGGATTTTCTATATTCTTTTCTGGCATTTTCCATATCCCTTTTATGTTTTTCTATTTCATTTTCAAAGAGTTCTATCTTTTTTTCAAACCCCCTCACTATGTTTTCTATTCTACTCATATTTCCATAATCGCTTTCTCCTAAATCAATACTATATTTTAAACAACCCTGTACTATTATGTGGTAACTCTCATAAAACATGGATTTTTTTAAATAGAGGTTAAACCCCTGATAAGTTCCCATGTGCAGCTCCTTACCCTTAGGTATTTTAAGGTATAATGCCCTTAACTTTTCACCGGCTTCCTCCCTTTTAACATACCTTCTGCCGGCAATGTTAATTGAAAATTCTTTCGTTTTATTCATATTTCTTCTTTCAATATCTTTTATTATGGCCTTTAATTTTTGTTCAGCCTGTTTAATCTTTTTTGGTAATTTAAACATAAAAACATCCTGTAAACTATATTTTTGATTATCAAAAGATGTTTTTAACACTTTAAGCCTAGCGATTTCATTATCAAGATCCATCTTTTCTTTTATCCTCGGATCACCCGTAGCCAGCGCTTTTACCTCTGCAAAAGATAATACTGTTTCGTCTATATCTTCTGCACTTCGTTCAATAACTTTAGATGTCATCACCTGGGATATAAACTTTTGCTTATTTTCTACTATTTGCCACAGGTATGCATCGAAGGTATCTTTAGTAACATATCTGTAAATACTTACTTCTTCGTTCCTGTTCCCCTGTCTTAGTATTCTTCCTTCCCTCTGCTCTAAGTCTGCTGGCCGCCAAGGACAGTCGAGATGATGTAAAGCTACTAGCCTATCTTGAACATTTACTCCGGTTCCCATTTTCGGTGTACTACCTAGTATTATTCTCTTATTTCCACTTCTTAACTCTGAGAATAATTCTTCCCTTTGAGCCTCGGTTTTAGCATCATGGATAAAACATATTTCTTCTTCTGCTATTCCTTTGCTAATTAAGGTTTCTTTCACATAATTGTAGATTGTAAACTTATCCTTGCTACTAGTGGGTGTACCCACATCACAAAAAACTATTTGGGTTCCCTTTATGTTTTCTGATGCCCTGTATTCGCGCATAATGTTATCTATAGCCTTATTGATTTTGGAATCCGGTTCATTTATGGCCCTGGGATCTATCAATCTAGGGTCCGTACCCAATAGCCTGGCTTCGTTGGTTATCTTCAGCATGTTATCTACATTAGGCTTTACTACTCCGTTTCTTATGGCCTCTGCCCTGACTACATAAGTGGCCATTTCCTGTTTAGTAAATTCCGAGGGTTCTGAGGCTACTAATTTGTACTTGTCATCTTTTAACCTAGGCACGGGCAGGTTTATCATGTCGGCTGTTTGCGTATCCGTTACCTGGTTAAACATCTGCATCAACTCTGGTAGATTAGTAAATTTAGCAAACCTATTTCTGAGGCGATAGCCCGTTCCCTCCGGAGCTAGCTCAAGGGAGGATACTACCTCACCAAAATTGGCGGCCCACTCGTCAAAATGATTTATACCCTTCTCCTTAAGCAACTGGGGCTGTAGATACCTTTGCATAATAAACATTTCCGTCATAGAATTGGATATAGGTGTACCTGTCGCAAAGACTAATCCTTTTCCGTTATTTATTTCCTGGATATATTGAGATTTCATCAGCAAATCACTAGACTTTTTAGCAGATGTATTGGAGATCCCTGCTACATTTCGCATTTTAGTAAATACTGCACAGTTTTTATAATAATGGGCTTCGTCCACAAAAAGATAATCAACCCCCAATTCCTCGAAGTTGATTAGATCGTCCTTTCTGCTAGTGTCGGTTAGTTTTCTTAATTCTGTTTCCAAACCTTTTTTGTATTTTTCCATCTGTTTTATGGTCCATCTTTCGCCTTTTTCTGCTTTAGCCATGTCAATCGCCTGGATAATATCATCTATCTGATCATTGATTATCCGCTCATGCCTTTCTTTAGAAATAGGTATTTTTTCAAACTGGGTAAAACCTATGATAACGGCATCATAGTTTCCAGTAGCAATTTTAGAGACAAACCTATGTCTGTTTTTCTTTTGGAATTCCTTCTTAGTAGTTACTAATATGTTGGCCGCCGGATAAAGACGCAAAAACTCCGTCGCCATTTGTTCTGTCAAATGGTTGGGTACTACAAGCATAGGTTTCTTAGCCAATCCTAATCTTTTCAATTCCATAGCCCCTGCTATCATCACAAAAGATTTCCCCGCACCTACTACATGGTTAAGCAAAGTATTGTTCCTGCTAAATAGTATTCTGGCAATAGCGTTTTTCTGATGGGGCCTGAGCTTTATATCCGGGTTCATGTTGGCGAATACCAGATCACTACCATCGTATGCACGTAGCCGGGTGTTATTAAAGTTTTCATTGTAGTAGTCTACATACTTCTTCCTTCGCTCCGGGTCCTTAAATATCCATTCTTTGAAAGATTGTTTTAACTGGTGTTGCTTTTCCCGGGCCAGCATGGTCTCCTTTTGATTGATAACATACCTTACGCTATCGCCAGTTTCCACTCTATCCCGTACTGTAACTGTTTTCATATTAAGAGTATCCTCTAAAATATGATAAGCCGTCATCCTGGATGTGCCAAAAACCTCTGTCGCCAGGACTGAATAATCCGTAGACTTGTTACGAATATTCCAAGTAGCATTAAATTTATTATAATGCACTCGTATTTGATTATTACCGCTTTCCCACATACTTTCATATCTTTGTAAGCTGTAAGGGGTCTCTAAGGTTTCATAAATAAATGTTTCTATGTCTTTAATATCTATCCAGGTAGTACCTAATCGCACATCAATTTCAGCGGCAGTCAAGTTTGATGGTTGTACTTTTTCTAAAGCTAATACATTCCTGGAAAACAGCTCCGGCCTATTTTCCGCATAGTCTTTGGCTATCTTCAACTTTTTTCGAACATTACCGGACAAATACTCGTCATGCGTTTCCCAGCCTTTAGTAATGTCTTTAGCCTCATACAAGAGGGGATTTAAGTATATTTGTCCTTTTAGCTCCTCTAGTAAGGCCTCCGGAGTGGTTTTATATAACTCTAGCATAAAAGGTATATCTACCTTCCCTCGTTCATAGAGACTGACCATAAGGGCCTCACTAGCCGTATCTACCTCAGTTACAGGGGTATA
>CAYMGK010000071.1:0-8427 GCA_964389965.1 uncultured Clostridia bacterium
AATTCGAGAATTCCATCTACATCTCGAGTATAACCATCTACTACAACTCCATTTGCTTTGTGCCCAACGGAGGCGTTAGACAGAAGCTCTCCCCAAAAACCGGCTCGCTCACATCCGCTCTGAGCTACCAATACATCTCCTTCTTTAAGATCATCCACTGCTTCAATCATTAACTTATATGGTTCTTTTGGAACTTCATATACTTCTACTGCTAATACTGTCCGTGCTCTGCCAAACACCTTCATCTTGCCATCTAAAGCCTGGATACTGTGATGCATTGTTTGGTTCCAAAAACCCATTCTATCCATTATGTCTGACAAAACACCTGATATTAATTTTGGCACCTTTGCTGCTACTTCTTTTGGTATCTCTTCATAGTTTAAATTCAATTTCACTTTATTGCCTCCTATATTCTTTTAATAATTAGCATACTATTCAACATGGATATCTTATTTAATGCCTGTTAGGCTTGTCTCACCTCCTAATATGCTTTTAATCCACATTGCAGTTGTCATACTCTTAATTATTGCCATGATTCGTTTATTTATTTGGGCTTTTACTTTTTCACATATTGGTTTAGATAAAATTGGTATGATGTTATTATGGTTTGGTGGTTGAACCAGCCTACTAATAATATATTCGACATTTAATGTTGAATACCTGCTTGTTTTTAAATTATTTTCATTGGAAAAATTTGATTACTTTGCTTACACTAGACCTGGGAGTATATAAAATCCCTAGCTTGTTTCCCAATTCGCATGACATAGTGTTATTACGGTCCAGTGGTATGACCGATTATATATATTCTTCATAGAAACGAAAATTCCTGCATACTTTTAAAATTTTTTCGCTTGCTCATATGAATTATTAATAAACATTTAATAGTCCAGTGAAATATTACTTGAAAAAATCATTTTTATTCAACCTTTGTGAATTGGCATTCCCAACAGATCAAAAGATGCCTCCATTGTCGTTTCTGAAAGTGTTGGGTGTGCATGTATGGTATCAGCCATTTCTTCCACAGTACACTCAAGCTTTATTGCAAGTACAGCCTCTGCTATGAGTTCAGTAGCATTTGGCCCTACAATATGGACTCCGATTATCTGATTATAGCGGCCCTCGGAAATAATTTTTACAAACCCGCTTTTTTCTCCCATGGTCAGGGCTTTACCACTAGCCATAAAGGGAAATCTGCCGATATTTATATTGTCACCATATTTTTCCTTTGCTTGCTTTTCTGTTAAACCTACAGAAGCCATCTCCGGTTGTGTAAATATACAGCTAGGAACAGCATTATATTCCATCTTTGTAGCTTCACCTAAAATATTTTTCACTGCTGTTATACCTTGGTGTGATGCCACATGTGCTAGCATATATTGTCCTGTTATATCACCTATGGCATATATATTTGGGATGCTAGTTTGGAGATATTCATTGACAAATAATCTGCCATGCTCCTGCTTCAAATTTAAATTGCAATAGGCATCTTTTACAGGAGACCTTCCAACAGATACAAGCACTTTTTGTGTTGTGATTGTTTGTATACCGTCTTGATCCTCGTATGTTGTTTTTAGGCCCTCATTGGTTTTTTGTATTTGTTTTACTTTGGCATTGGTGTGTATCCGGATTCCCCGTATTTCGAGCATCTTTTTGAGTTCTTTGGCAAGTTCTTCATCTTGTTGTGGAAGGATATTTGGCAACATTTCCACTATTGTAACTTCTGTTCCAAAAGCACTGTATATATACCCTAATTCCACACCTACTACTCCCCCACCTATTATTAAAAGTGATTTTGGTGGTTCAGATAGGGAAAGGGCTTCACTACTTGTTATTACTCCCCCAAGGTCATTACCCGGTATGGGTATATCTGTCGGCAGTGAACCGGTAGCAAGTATAGTATTATCTGCAGTGATCGTTTTTTCATCTGTATTGCCAGTTATATTTATTGTGTTGCTATCAACAAGACACCCAATACCTTTATATATATCCACCTGATTTATTTTTAATAAATTTGCCACTCCACTTTTCAACGTCTTTACAACACTTAGTTTGTTCTGCTGAATTTTTTGCCAGTTGAATCCAATATCTTTCGCTATTAGCCCGGTTTTATTTATCTGCTTTAATTGTGCTAATGTATTTGCACTGTTTATTAAAGCCTTGGTAGGTATACAACCTTTATTAAGGCATACACCTCCAAGTTCATCTTTTTCTATAAGTGCGACCTTTTTTTTATGCTTTGCCGCATACAAAGCGGCCACATAGCCACCAGGGCCTCCACCAATTATTGCTATATCGTATTGCATATAAGACATCTCCTTTGCATATACCTGGAGCCAATCTTGAACCTCGTTTTAGTAGTAAACCTTCATCATTACGCCCCAATGTTATGTATTAATGAAGGAATGTTTTTAATACTCGCTTATGCATATGATATTGTGCTTTATCCAGTTAAACGAATAATATTATTTCTAGCTTTTGTTAGGTGTTCTTTCATAAACTTTGCTGCCTCATCAGGTTTTTTTTCTTTAATGGCCTCATAAATTTTTTTATGGTCTTCGATGGTCTTCATTGGTTGTCCCGGGATCTGTAAGGTAGCTTCCCTGCTCTTTGTCAGTAAATCCTCAATTAAGTTCATTACTACTTCAAAAACAGTGTTATGTGTGGCTTTGGCTATAGAAAGATGAAAATCATCATCCCCTTGAAGCCCTATACCACCGGTTTTAACATCTTTTTTAGCATTTAAAATTGCTGTTTTAATTCTCTTGATATCGGCACTTGTTGCGTGAATGGCTGCCCTTTTAGCCGCCGCAACTTCTATTACATCTCTCACGTCTAACAAATCCAGTATAAGATCTTTTTCAACTTTTATTGCCGAAGTAATGGGTTTAAGAACATCGTCAATTGTTGTTTTTTTAACAAATGCCCCTTCACCAGGCCTTATATCAATATATCCCATGATTTCTAAGGTCCTCATAGCCTCGCGGACTGAGGTCCTACTAACATTTAATTTCCCCGCCAATTCCCTTTCCGGTGGCAATTGGTCCCCCGGTTTCAGCAAACCGGCTTTTATTAGCTTTTGGACTTGATCAACAATACCTTGAAAAAGCCTGGTTCTTTTTAGTGGTTTTATATTCAAAATACTTTTTACCCCCTTCTTTAACATTGTATATTCATCGCTAAATTCGGAGTTAATATGTCAACGGGAAGGGAACATTAACAGCTCCCTAAACCCATCGTAACTCTTGCTAACTTAATATTAACCTGTAACCACCAAAACAGCAAGGGCATATATTTTACTTGAAAGTAAAATTAATAAAGTAATAAATAAGGATTCTCAATGTATTTTTTGATGTCCTGTAAAAATTTCGCCGCCGGTGCACCGTCAATTACCCTATGATCATATGTTAGACTTAACTCCATAATTGATCTTACAGTTATGTTATCGTTTTCAACTACTACTGGAACCCTCTTGATCATACCAACTGCCAGTATTGCCGACTCTGGTGGATTGATTATTGCAGTGAAGCTGTCAATATCATACATGCCAAGATTTGTTACAGTAAAAGTGCCGCCGGTCATTTCGTCAAGAGTGAGTTTCCCTGTTCTGGCCTTGTCTACCAATTCACGTGATTTTTCATTTATTTGCTCGAGAGTTAATTCATCCACACCTTTAAGCACTGGAACTACGAGTCCATTTTCAACAGCAACTGCCAAACCTATATTTATTTCGTTAAGAAGGAGTATACCTTCATCTGTTAAAGTTGCATTGATTATTGGGTTTTCTCTTAGTGCAAAAGAGGCAATTTTAATGAGTATGTCGTTATAAGATACTTTCCTATCCGATTCTTTTAATTTATTTCTTAGAGCGATTATTTCCGTCATATCAACTGTGATTTTGTGATTCGCTTGGGCCATATTGTGTAAGCTTGTCATCATTCTTTCAGCTACCGTCTTTCTCATGCTACTTAGGGGAATAAGTTTCCCATTGATAGATGAGGTTGAGGATTGACTTTGTTCGATTCTAGCCTCAATATCTGTTTTCTGAATTTTCCCGTGTATTCCAGTCCCTTTCACTTCGGCAAGGTCGATGCCATGTATTTGAGCCATTTTTTTAGCGGTGGGGGTTGTTTTAACTTTACCTGATTCTAGTGTTTGTGAAGCATATTCCAATATGTCTTTTTCAACTATGAGACCATCTGGGCCTGAGCCACTTATGTCATTGTAATTAATGCCTCTTTCTTTTGCCTTTAACTTCGCCCTTGGGGTGATAAAAACCCGGCTGCCAGTGTGTTTCGTTTTGTTTAATTCCTTCTCCTGTGGAATATCCGATGTTTCTTCAACTGCAGGCTTTTCGGGCTTTTCTATCTTTTCAAGTAATGCTGATATATCTTCCCCTCTAGCACCAATAAAACCTATAGTCTCACCTACAGGCACGGCATCTCCTGCCTCTGCCAAAATCCTTATTATATTCCCGGATTCAGGTGACTCTATTTCCATAGTGGCCTTATCTGTTTCGATAGTGAATAGTGGTTGTCCAGCCTCTACATCGTCCCCTTCTGAAACTAACCATTCAACAATAAGACCTTCTTCCATCAAAAGTCCTTGTTTCGGCATTATAATTTTAGTTGCCACGATTGTTTCCTCCCATGAAGTTTTGTATCTATTGATACATCAATTTTTTTACTGTTTCATAAATATCCTGTTCTTGCGGAACAACGGCATTTTCAAGTCCAAGATTAAAAGGTAGTGTGCAGTGTTTTGCTCCTAATATAGTTATAGGTGCGTCTAAGTAATTGAACGCAGCTTCGGATATCATGGAAGCTATAGTCGAACCATGCCCACCGATTTTATGGGCTTCATGCACTATCGCAACCTTTCCGGTCTTTTTCACAGAATTCACTAGACAATCTAAGTCTAAAGGCACAAGGGTCCTGGGGTCTATGACTTCACAGCTAATGCCCTCACTTTCTAATTTGTCTGCCACCTTTAAAGATCTCTCAACATATAGATGAGTTGCTATTATAGTCACATCTTTACCTTCTCTAACAATTTCCGCCTTCTGTAAGGGTATGGCAAATTCCGGATCATCGGGCACTTGGCCCCTTGTATTGTAAAGAGCCTTGTGCTCAATAAACATAACCGGGTTATCATTTCTTATGGATGTTCTAAGAAGGCCTGCGGCGTTTGCGGGGCTCGATGGCATTACTACGTAAAATCCTGGGATATGCATAAAGAATTGCTCCACACTTTGTGAGTGCTGGCCGGCATTTCCTCTACCTACACCTTGCTGTCCCCGAATGACCATAGGTGCCTTTAATTTGCCTCCAAACATATATCGAATTTTAGCTGCTTGATTTAACAATTGATCCATTGCTACATAGGTGAAATCCATGTACATCAACTCAACTATAGGCCTTAGGCCACAGCACGCAGCTCCTGTACCCGCCCCTACAAAGGCAGCCTCGGAAATTGGAGTGTTTCTCACTCTTTCAGGGCCAAATTCTTTTAAAAGCCCCCTTGTGCAACCAAAAATACCACCTAATTCGCCAATATCTTCACCCATAATAAAAACATTTTCGTCTTTTCTCATTTCCTCTGCTATCACATCTCTAATTGCTTGAGCGTAAGTCTTAATGCTCATCACAGCTCACATCCTCACTTATATGGTTTTATTCTTTGTATTAGTCAACATACACATTTTCCATTACTTTTGCTGGATCTGGTTCAGGGCTATTTAAAGCAAATTCAGCCGCATCGTCTACAGCCTGGGTTATCTCCTCTTCTACTTTTAAAATATCTTCATCTGTGAACAGTTGGTTTTCTAAAATAAATGATTTGAGCCGTTTTATAGGACACTTCTTTTTCCAGCTTTCAACTTCACCTTTAGGCCGATAATTCTGTGGATCCCCTTGCCAATGCCCTACCAACCTAGATGTTTTGAATTCTATTAGTGTTGGCCCCTTGCCCGCTCTTGCTCTTGTTATAGCCTTTTCCATAGCCTCGTGAATGGCAAAAACATCGTTTCCATCTGCCGTTATGCCGGGAATATTATAAGACTTTGACCTAACGCTAACATCTTTCACTGAAGTGCTTTGTGTAACAGGCACAGAAATACCGTATTCATTATTCTCACATATGAATATTACCGGTAGATTCCAAACCGACGCGAGATTTATAGATTCATGGAAGACACCTTGATTAGATGCACCGTCTCCGAAAAAGGAAACTGCCACCTGATCTGTTCCTTTGAGCTTTGCAGCAAGACCTGCTCCAGTTGCAATAGGAATACCTCCACCTACAATAGCATTTGCACCAAGGTTGCCTTTTTCTGGATCACATATATGCATTGAGCCGCCACGTCCACGACATAAGCCTGAGTCTCTCCCCAAAAGTTCCCCAAACATACCTTTTAAATCTGCCCCTTTTGCTATACAGTGACCATGACCCCTATGTGTACTTGTTATATAGTCGGTTTCTTTTAATAAAGCACACACCGTTGCTGCTACCGCCTCTTGGCCAATATACAAATGCATAGAACCCCTTGTTTTATTCTGGGCAAATAATTCTAGTGCCTTTTCTTCAAACTTTCTTATTGTAACCATAGTCTTATAGATCCCAATTAAATACTCCCCACTAAGTTGAGTGGACATGTTTAAATCGCATCCTTTCATCCCTTCATCTTCTTCAAAAAAACTTCAATTTATAAGTACTTCCCGTGTCTTTTATTTAATAAAAACGTGGCAAATGCCCTTTTAATTCAAATACTGATATACTGTAATTATGATATAGGTGGCTCAACAAAATCCTGCATTTTTAAAAGGGAAGTTTCTTTAGATTATCCTTGTCTATTTACCTGTACTATAGATTAAATAAGGGTGTAATGATATAATGGCACTTGCCACGGTATTGCCGTATGGTGGTATGACCGGGTTTAATATATATATTCTACATATATTTTAAAAGTCCTGCCTGATTTAAAAATTTTTTTGTGTTAAAAATATACATCTTTAAAATCTGAACGCCATAAGGCCCCCCACAAAAATAAAAGCATAGCCCGTTACATGATTTGCCAGGATGCTTGCTTTTCTTTAACATCTTCAACCATTGATACTGTTTTCTCAAGTTGGCCTTAATGAATGTTACCTTTCAGTTAATGAAGATTAGGCTTTAAATAGAGGTGTTTTCCCAAGCCTAAACTCTCATAGCAGTTTCGACACTTGTGTCGCAATTCGCTTGTAATCATCCCAATAACCAAAACCCGACAGGAACTTTTCACTTTATGTTACTCTGTATTAAAAAAACACAAAGTCGTTTCCAACTTGGTGTTTGATCCGCAGCCTAGCCCACTATATTTCTAGAGTATAAATCCATTGTGATGGCTAGATAAAGCCAACCTTCATTAGTACTAATATATGTAATATCAGATACCCACCTTTGATTAGGCTTAAACACTGTAAAATCCCTATTTAGGTGGTTACGAGCCACCGGCAAGTTGTGATTTGAGTCTGTAGTGGCTTTGTATTTCTTCTTGTATCTAGCAAATCGGGGGAAGGTCAGCAACGGGTGATATTCAGCCTCGATAAATACGTCTTATACTGGAGTTTTCATTTGCGCGTAAATTGTGTGAAAACCAAAATACTATTTATTATTATAGTGATATCTGCAAGACAGAATATAAATATTTTCATTATCAATTTTATATATCAACCTATCCTTATCATTTATTCTCCTACTCCAAAATCCTGATAAATTCCCTATTAAAGGTTCTGGTTTCCCTATTCCCTCATTCCCATTCCTAGCAATATCCTCAATTAATCGATTTATTTTTTTAAGGGTTTTTCTGTCTTCGATTTGCCAGTATTTATAATCATCCCAACCGTTTTTAGTAAAGACTTTATTCATCTGTTCCATCCTTGAAAAGTTCACGAATAGAAGTATTCCCTTTTTCAAGCTGCATCTTCGATTCCATCAACCAATCATAATTAACCTTATTTCCGGTTACATAAATGTTTTCAAGCAAATTATTATAAGATTCCTCGGAAATGATAACAACATTTTTGTTGTCTTTTCTTGTAACTATCATGGTTTCATAATCATCAGTAACTTTATCCAAATATCTTTTCATGTTCTTCCTTAATGTAGTATAGTTAATAGCTAGCATAGAGACCGCCCCTTTCGTAATAAGAATTTCTTTGTTTAATTATATTGTACAGTATATCGTACGTCAATCTATCCGTTGATATTATATGTTTTTTAACTTAAAAAAACCCCATAGCATTTTGCCATAAAGCCAGAGGTTTAGGACTACCTATGGCTTTGACTATACTAAACTATATTAATTTATTTTAACCGATTTATTCAACTCCCAAGGCCTTAAATACCGCATCTTCAGGACTTTGATAAAAGGATATCTGAAATTTAGAGAAT
>CAYMGK010000072.1:0-8365 GCA_964389965.1 uncultured Clostridia bacterium
AATTTATTTTGAGAATAGAAGATACTGATACTGTGCGATCAACGGCAGAGTCCACTTCTCAGATTCTTCGATCTATGAAATGGTTAGGATTTGACTGGGATGAAGGACCGGATAAAGGAGGGGAATTCGGGCCTTACTTTCAATCACAGCGACTGGGGCTATACAAAAAAGAAGTAGATAGACTTTTGGCGGAAGGAAAAGCATATTATTGTTTTTGTACTCCGGAAGAATTGGCTTCACGGCGTAAGGCTGCTCTTAAGGCGGGTAAGCCACCGAAATATGATGGCTGTTGTCGCAACTACACGAAAGCACAAAAGGAAAAAGCTATAGCAGAAGGTAGAGAATATGCCATTAGATTAAAAATGCCCGAATCCGGTCAAACAGTTGTAGATGATTTGATTCGTGGAGAAGTTATATTCGAAAATACGGTCCTCGATGATCTGATTATTGTCAAATCTGATGGAATCCCCACTTATAATTTTGGATGTGTTATTGATGACAATGCTATGAAGATAACTCACGTTATTAGAGCGGAAGAACATCTCTCAAATACCCCAAAACAGGTTCAGATATACCTTGCTCTTGGCTACGATGTACCCAAGTTTGCCCATGTTCCGATGATCCTTGCACCTGATCGCAGTAAACTCAGCAAGAGGCATGGGGCCACATCTGTGGAGGAGTTTAAGGAACAGGGGTATTTAGCGGAAGCCATAGTAAATTATCTTACTTTACTTGGATGGTCACCAAAAGGCACTGAGGAAATCTTTCCAATAGAAAAATCCATAGAGGAATTCACCCTTGGTAGGGTCAATAAGACTGCAGCCGTTTATGATGTTAAAAAACTCACATGGGTAAACGGCCACTATATGCGGGAAATGGATTTAGAATACGTAACAAAACAGACGATCCCCTTCATGATTAAAAAAGGTATTGTAACGGAACAGGAAAGTCAAGAAAAATTTGAAGATATTAAAAAAATAATAGAAATTTCCCGGGATAGGGCCAGGACTCTTGATGAACTAGCAGAAACAGTGGCGTTCTTTTTTAAGGATGTGACGGATTATGAAGAAAAAGGTGTTAAGAAACACTTTCGTAAGGAAAATGCCGTAAAACTTTTAACACTTGGGGCAGATGCCCTTGAAAAACTAGACGATCTGACACATGATAAAGCAGAGGAGACCTTTAGAAATATTACTGCAGGCCTTGGTTTAAAGGCTGCTGAGATCATCCATCCCACACGCCTTGCTATCACGGGAAGGACTATAGGGCCCGGGCTTTTTGATATAATTGTGCTTTTAGGAAAAGAGACAACTGCATGCCGTATGCGGAAAGCAGTAGCTTGGATTAGTGGATTGGCTTGACATTTGAGTTATGAGTTATGTGATATTCAAAAAACCGATGGGAAACCCATCGGTTTTTTTATCTGTAAAATATTAAAAAAATAACAGGTCTTGCCACAAGAGGATTACTATAAACTTTACCAAAGGGCTTTTAGGGTTTTTCGACATCAGAATCAAAATTTAGCAGGATGTTGGGATATCTTTATAGAATATTATATATACCGCCACAAGGTAGGTATAGCTGAAGTTAATACAAAAAGGAGGAAACGCAGCTAATTGCGAATATATGATTAATTTGCGATTAGGTTTAGATGTTGGTTCAACTACTGTTAAATTAGTGATATTAAATTCCCTATATCACACTGTATATAGCACTTATAGGAGACATTATTCTGATGTGAGAAACAGTGTTAAAGACGTCATATTAGGGGCATATAAAAGATTTAAAAACGAAGTTGTCTCCATAATGGTAACTGGGTCAGGTGGACTATCAGTACACAAATGGTTAGACATCCCGTTCATACAAGAGGTAGTAGCTTCTACAATAGGCATCAGGAAATTTATACCCGAAACAGATGTAGCCATTGAATTGGGTGGGGAGGACGCGAAAATCACCTATTTTGATGGAAGTGTGGAACAAAGAATGAATAGCATCTGTGCCGGCGGAACAGGAGCATTTATCGACCAGATGGCATCATTGATAGAAACAGATGCAGAAGGGTTGAATGAGTTATCAAAGAAACACAGCACTATATATTCTATTGCATCAAGATGCGGTGTATTTGCTAAAACCGATGTTCAAGCACTGATCAACCAAGGTGTATCAAAGGCGGATATTGCAGCTTCTGTATTTCAGTCTGTAGTAAATCAAACAATATCAAATCTAGCATGTGGCAGGCCTATAAGAGGTAGGGTAGCTTTTTTAGGAGGGCCTTTACATTTTTTGTCGGAATTACGGAAAAGGTTTATAGAAACATTAAATTTAACTAAAGATGAGGCCATATTCCCTGATGATTCCCAATTATTTGTGGCCAAAGGTGCAGCTATAGCAGCAAAAGACGGGAAGGGCATAAGTTTTAAAGAATTAAAAAACAGATCCTTAGATTATAACACATCGATTGAGTCGGAAATAAGAAAATTACCACCTTTATTTTCTGATGAAAAAAAGCTAAAAGAATTTAGAAACAGACATGTGACAAATAAGATGAAATATAAGGATATTCATTCACATAAGGGTAAATGCTATTTAGGCATAGACGCAGGCTCCACCACAACTAAAGCTACATTAATAGATAGTGACAATAACATTTTATACTCTTATTATGGAAACAATAAGGGGAAACCCCTAGACTTATCCATTAAAATACTAAACGAAATATACGACAAACTTCCCACAGATCAGGAAATTACTTATTCCGCTATTACCGGCTACGGGGAAGAGCTTATCAAGGCCGCACTAAATATTGATGTAGGAGAGGTTGAAACAATTGCTCACTATAAAGCGGCACTTTTTTTCCAACCGAAAGTGGATTTCATTTTGGATATAGGTGGCCAGGATATGAAGTGCATGAAGGTAAAAGACGGAGTAATAGATAGCATATTTTTGAATGAAGCCTGCTCCTCAGGTTGTGGTTCGTTTTTGGAAACCTTTGCACATTCATTGAACATGTCTGTAGAAGATTTTTTAAATAAGGGATTGCTAGCAAAAAATCCTGTGGATTTGGGCTCAAGATGCACTGTATTTATGAATTCAAAAGTCAGGCAGGCACAAAAAGAAGGTGCAAGTATTGGAGATATAGCAGCAGGCCTTTCATATTCTGTTATAAAAAACGCAATTCAAAAAGTAATAAGAGTTAAAGACCCAAAGGACTTAGGGAAAAACATTGTAGTCCAAGGAGGCACTTTTTACGGTGATGCTATATTGCGATCCTTTGAACTAATATCTGAAAGAGAAGTAGTAAGACCGGATATTCCCGGCCTTATGGGAGCCTTTGGAGCCGCTCTAATAGCTAAAGAAAGATATGTACAGGAGGAGAAATCCAACTTACTTGCAAAGGAGGAACTACATAGTTTTAATTACGAGACTAAGACAGTTAAATGTGGAGGGTGTGGGAATAACTGCTCATTAACAATAAATATATTTTCCGATGGCAGAAACTACATAACTGGAAACAGGTGCGAAAAAGGAGTGGGAATCCATAAGGACGTTAAAAAAATTCCCAATCTGTTTAAATATAAATACTACAGGACATTTAAATATAAATCATTACCCCCGGAAAAGGCATATAGGGGCAAAGTCGGAATTCCGAGGGTACTGAATATATACGAAAACTATCCGTTTTGGCATACTTTTTTTTCCGAATTAGGTTTTGAAGTTGCACTTTCTACAAAATCAAATAGAAAAATATACGAAAAGGGAATAAGTTCAATACCCAGTGAGACCGCTTGTTACCCCGCAAAAATAGCACATGGGCATATAGTTGACTTGATAGAAAAAGGTGTTGATTTCATATTCTACCCTGCTGTATATTATGAGCAAAAAGAAGACAAAAGGGCGGATAATCACGTAAATTGCCCTGTTGTAATTGGTTACTCTGAAGTAATCAAATTAAATATAGACGAAATAATGCATAAAGATATACTGTTCTTAAACCCGTTTATTTCCTTTAACAGCAAATCGGGACTTAAAAAAAGGCTAAAGGATGAGTTGACCGATTTCAACATATCTTCTAAAGAGATAAGAAGGGCAGTAAACAAGGGTTGGAATGAATTAATGAAATATAAAAAAGATATAAGGAAAAAGGGAGAACAGACTCTAAAGGTCATGAGAGAAATGGGTATTAGGGGAATAGTGTTGGCAGGGAGACCCTACCATATTGATCCTGCGATCAACCACGGCATACCGGAACTGATTACAACATTGGGTATGGCTGTTTTGACGGAGGATTCAGTGGCTCATTTGGCAAAACCTGAAAGACCTTTGAGGGTTTTAGATCAATGGACATATCATTCAAGACTGTATAGTGCGGCGTCTTTTATAACTACTCAGTCGAACTTGGATCTCGTTCAGCTAAATTCCTTTGGGTGTGGGCTAGATGCGGTAACTACAGATCAAGTAGAAGAAATCCTTCAGGGTTATGGAAAGATATATACTGTACTAAAAATTGATGAAATAAGTAATTTAGGTGCGGCCAAAATCAGGATAAGATCCCTTTATGCAGCACTGAGAGAAAGAGAAAAAAGAGGATTTAAAATAAACAAAAAGTATAAACCGATTAAAAAAATAACTTTTACCAAGAGGATGAGAAAGAATCACACTATTTTAGTCCCTCAAATGGCCCCGATACATTTTGAAATATTAAAAGAGGCACTGAATTCCTGTAGGTATAATTTAGAACTTTTACCTACAATGGATCCAAATGCTGTTGATGAAGGATTAAAATACGTAAACAATGACGCATGCTATCCTTCAATCATTACGGTTGGGCAGTACATAGCTGCATTAAAATCGGGAAGGTATGATTTGAAAAATACATCTATTTTAATGAGCCAAACAGGTGGGGTTTGTAGAGCATCCAATTATGTTGGCTTTATACGAAAGGCTTTAAAAGATGCAGGATATGGGGACGTTCCAGTAATTGCCATATCCGCCCAAGGCATTGAAACAAATCCTGGGTTTACATATTCACCCCAAATGCTTATAAAGGGGCTAAAGGCAATATTATATGGGGACCTTATAATGAGATTACTATATAGGGTAAGGCCTTATGAAAAAATAAAAGGCTCAGCTAATTTATTGGCAAAACAATGGATTGACCGGTGCTCGAAATCTGTAAGAAAATGTAACAAAAGAGAATTCAATGAAAACATATTCCAAATGGTGAAGGATTTCGACAAATTGGAAATAGTCAAGGGGCTATTAAAGCCGAAAGTAGGTGTAGTCGGTGAGATATTAGTAAAATACCATCCCATGGCGAACAATAATCTTGTAAAGCTTTTGGAATCAGAAGGGGCGGAAGCGGTGGTGCCGGATTTAACGGACTTCCTATTATATTCCTGCTATGGTTTAATATTTGGAAACAAATATCTGTCTAAAGGATTTTTACCTAGGATTGGAAGTGAAATCGCCATAAGAATTATAGAATACTATAGAAAACCGATCCGAAAAGCACTGAAGGGTTCCGACAGATTCTCTGAACCATCCACTATCAAGGAATTAATAAAAGAAGCAAAGAGATTGGTTTCCATAGGCAACCAATACGGAGAGGGCTGGCTACTTACGGCGGAAATGTTGGAACTTATTCAAAGCGGTGTGGAAAACATCGTATGTACACAACCTTTTGCATGCTTACCAAATCATATTACAGGTAAGGGAGTAATAAAGGGGATAAGGGAGCTATATCCCATAGCTAATATTGTGTCTATAGACTATGACCCCGGGGCAAGTGAGGTAAATCAACTAAACAGGATCAAACTAATGCTTTCCACGGCACATGACAGTATAAAAGGAGAAAAAACCAGCTTTGGTATTTCCGATGGTTTTATTCAAACCCCATAAAGATCTGTTTTCCGATAATTTTTTACAAAAAAGAAGGAAAAAAGGCCTAATTTGTGGTATAATAGAACCAAGCTTTTAAAAAAAATTATTAACTACTTCATTGTGATAAAGGCAAACCATTTGAAAAGATGGGACGCAAAACTATGGGTCTACAACCTTTAGGGGTATGACTGCCAGGTTGCCGCAATAAAGAATTTAACAATGTTAAATATATTTTCTTTATTATGGTGACCATTTGGTCACCATTTTTGTGTCGAGAATTGCCGAAAGAAATAGACGTTTTAAACATGATGTCATTGTTAAAAATAAGGGGAGGTGTTAATCCGAAATGAATAAAGGGGTTAATTATAGGTATTTTTCTTCAAAAGTCAATGCTGAAAAAAAAGTTGCTCCCCAGGAAAAATCCAAGGGGTCCTATGCTCAGGTAAAAGACGGAAAACTTATAATTCACCACCCCCCGGAAGGACCATATCCTATGGTAATACCTTGCCCTGACATCGAATTAATTGTCAATGGTCGTGAGTGCACTAAACCCATACCTATTTCGATGGAAGATACTGTGCAGCTCAAAACAGAAAATGAACAAAAAAAAGGCAAATGGTCTATAGAGATTTCCTCAGACGGTCTCCAGGCTATTTTAAAAGTGACACCCACAGTACTATTGCACCGCAAATTGTCCGAACTGCCACCTTCCAGGATGCTATATTTAAAAGTGGAAGAACAGGAAAGACCCAGCTCACCTTTCACAATGGAAGAACTTTTACAAAGGTTAGATAAAATGGACATTAAATATGGTATAGATCAAAAGGCATGTTCTGAAGCTATTGAATGTCGTGAGACAACTGAGATAGTTATTGCAAGAGGGACCCCGCCGACATCAGGAGAAGATGGTAAGGTGGAATTACTTTTTACGCCTGCCCCAAAAGTACCTGTGACAGTCCAAGGTGATAAAACAGTGGATTTTCGCAAACGCTATGTCTTTACTTCAGTTGAAGCCGGGGAGATTCTTGCCATCAAACATCCAGCCAAGCAAGGTCGTAGTGGCACAGGTGTAACCGGTGAGGTAATACAAGCACCAACACCACGGGATTTTATTCTTGTTGCAGGGGAAGGAGTTGTACTCAAAGAAAATGGTAAAAAAGCTGTAGCTGATCAGCCGGGCCGGCCATCGGTGTCCCATAAGCGAAATAAAGTGAGGATAAGCGTCATAAATGAACTGATACATACCGGTGATGTAGACCTGGATTCCGGGAATATTGCATTTAAAGGTGATATCTTGATCCTAGGAAATGTAACGGAAAACATGATAGTTGAATCCTGTCAGGATGTTCAAATAGAAGGCCTAGTATCACATGGAAGGGTGAATGCAAAAGGATCTATTATAATTAAAGGCAATATCCTGTCATCATCGGTGACTGCCGGAAATACTCCCGATTCTGAACGAAAAGTAGCTTCACAGCTACAGATATTGGCTGATGGATTGTCAAAAATGGTTATAATTATTCGGGAATTACTAAAACATTCACATACTAAAAAAGAAATTCTTAGTAGAAGTATTGGTTCATTCGTAGCATTACTTATGGAGAACGAATTTTGTCATCTGGTTACTGCCATCAAAAATTTAAATAGAGAATTCGAAACAACACTACAGGGGATGGCAGCAGTAGGCCCGAAAGAGCTAAATAGAGATTTGGAGCGGACATTAATCAAATCTCCTTTAACCATCAAAGAACTTAGCGAAATTGAGGCACTTGCCAACAGAGCCAGGGAATGGGAGCAGATTTACGAATACGGTCCTCCCATAGAAGGTCATGTTACGGCTTCAAGCATTCAAAATTCCAAGATAGTTGCAACAGGAAATGTTCAAATAGTTGGTAGTGGTTGTTACATTTCCGAGATTCAAGCCGGAAAAAAGGTACAGGTAAATGGAGTGTTTCGCGGTGGTACAATAAGGGCGGGTGGCGATGTCTATATTAAAGAATTAGGTTCCAAAGGTGGCCCTACAACAAAAGTAATAACCGACCCTACGGCTGTGGTTAAGATAGAGCGCGCCTTTGTGAATTCTGTAATATCATTAGGTGGGAGGTCCCATCGGTTTTATCGGGAAGAAAGGAATATTAGAATAAAATTAGACAAAAATGGTGCGTTACAACTGAATTATTAGATTATACGATATTGAAAAAACCCGGCACAGGATTTAAGCCGGGTTTTTGTTCAGTGGCCCTTGAATTTTGAAAAATTATGTATTATAATTATTGCACATTGGTCTTCAAATTTGCATATCCGATATGCAAAACTAGAAATTACATCAGGGGATATAGCTCAGCTGGGAGAGCGTCTGGTTCGCAATCAGAAGGTCAGGGGTTCGAGCCCCCTTATCTCCACCAAAAACAAAAAAATGCAAATATTGTTGGGGCGCGTAGCTCAGTGGGGGAGCGCTACCTTCACACGGTAGAGGCCGCAGGTT
>CAYMGK010000073.1:0-8325 GCA_964389965.1 uncultured Clostridia bacterium
CACTGAAGATATGCCAATATCCGATGGTTCGTTAAATATTGTTTCAATTTGTTTTAATATGTCGCTTTGAATGTCCCATTGGCCCAAACTAGAGTTTTCATTCCTAAACTGCCTATCAGTAAAATCATCTCTGATTCTATTTATATCAGTTATTTTTACACCTGTGCCTATCTGCCAGTTAAACCCATTCCCATAGGCAGTATGGGTTGCCTCTAAAATGGCCCTTTGGCGTGAATATCCTGGAGTGTTGGCATTTGATACATTGTGAGACACGGTCTGCTGCGCCCTCTGGTTTGCAAACAAAGCCTTTTTTGCGATTTCTATTCCTAAAAAACTTGACAAATTACTTCACCGCCTCATGCCTTTTTATCGATTATGTGAAAAACCTTTTTGGAATTGACTCCGTCTGCACTGTAACTGGTTTTCATTTCCCCAGCATCAGTTAAAAGTTTGACAGAAAAATTAATATAATCTAGTGCATTTTTGATTAGTTCTTCGTTTCTACGGTTTTTAACTTCAATCTTTGTTAAAACAGATTTAAATTCATCATTTATACTTGTAAGGGTTTTTGTTTGCTCATCATCAAAAATATCTATTAAAAAATCAATCTTTACTTCAGAAATATCTTTATCATATATATTTGCAATATGGGCAATTAATTTTGATCTTTCTTCTTCAAGTTTCCCAAGCCTTAATACTAAATCTTGCTCTGTCTTTGTAATCGCACCTAGAAGTTTAACATCACCCTTAACTAATACATCACCTTTTTTTTCGGCAAGGTCTAAAAGTTCTTTATATGTATCCAACTGTTCTTCCACGACTTTTATGAAAACTGATGCCTGTACTTCTTTTTCCATTGTGATAGCCCCCCATTTTGCCCCCTAAATCAATTTGTCCCCAAAATACTCCTCCACGATCTTCTCAGCCACAAGTTTTCCGTCAATATCATAAGTCCCCTTATTAATTCTATTTTTTAATTCTTTGACTTTGTTAGCCCTTACATCATCCGATTCCATAATAGATTTGATCGCATTGCCAAATTCCTTTACATCTTTTGAAAGACTCACCGCATCGGTATGCCCTTTTCCAGGCTTTTTAGTTGATTTGGCACGCTCTGTGTTTTTAAGATATGTTCTAATTATCCCGTCTAAATGACTTGGCGAAACATGCATAATTGGTAAGCCCCCTTTTATTGCATCTACTGTCCATTAGTATCGAGTTATCTGAGCAAATTTGTAAATGCTGTAAAACTGCTTTAAAGCCGTTTAAATCGATTTGCATTGTTATTACCCCTTCTATTTGCCCTGTTTACCTTCTTTTATCCCGTCTTGATAATTTAGATAGGTGTATTTTGCCTCTCATATTTTCATCAACACCTATTGGCCTACTACGTGGCACAAACCCTTTTTTAAACTTGTTGCTACACTTTTCACATAATCTGCCAGACAGAATGGGTTCTTTGCAAATTTCGCAGTTTAGCAGGATATTGACATTGTCATTTCTCAGCATAAGTCGACCCTCTTTTAAGTATTCCAAGACGTTTTTTGTAGAAACCTCGGTTGCATTAGACACTTCTTCTAAAGAAGCATGGGGATTATCATTTAAAAATTCCCTTACTCGATCAAAAGCCTTTTCGTCTTTTTTTAAACATTCAGGACATAAGTTCCTATGTCTGTAAACAAAGAGTTTTCCACATTTAGGACAATTCCTAAGGTCCATGTTGTTTTCACCTCTCCTCTGTATTATATATCCCCTTGAGTTCCCGTAAAATTCAGCCTTATCCTCTAGCACAAGTTAACACAAAGACAGATTTAACACCGGCTTTTATAAGACTTTTGGAGCACTCATTTGCTGTAGCACCTGTAGTATATACATCATCTATTAAAATAACGGTTTTGCCATGTACTTTATCTTCATCTAAAACCTTGAACGCTCCGGCAAGATTCCTCTTTCGAAAAGACTTGTCCAGTAATGTCTGATGTTCTGTTGGCTTCACTCTAATTATGTTTTTAAATATGGGTTTATTACTTTCTATAGATAAAACTTCAGTTAATAGAAGGGCTTGGTTAAAACCACGTTCTCTTTGTCTTTTTGCATGAAGGGGTAGAGGCACAAAATAGTCAAAATCCGGCCATGAAAGTTTTTCAAGGGTCCAAAACATCATCTTTCCAAGAACCTCGGCTAGTGCTCGCTTTTTTTGATATTTGAATTTATTAATAAGTAGCCTCAACGCCCCTTGGTAGCGCCCATATGAACGAGCCTGTACGAAGGCATGTTTTTCTCTTTTGCAATCAAGACACAGGCTTTTTCTATCACCAAGGGGTCTACCGCATTTCTCACATAGTGGCTCCACAATCGGTACAATATTGCTTTTACAGTCATTACACACTGCCACTTGGGATTTCATAAGTCTAGTTTTGCACAATAGACAGTATGGTTTTGTCGGAAATAACATATTTAGTAAAGATTCCATCATGGACCGGCTTTTAGACATAAAAACCCTCACTTTATCAAATAGAAATGTTTGAAGCCTTGCCATCCTTGTAAAACTTGAACTCGCAACATACTTGTTTTATAGTCTATAATTCTACAATATTCTGCCACATTCCTCCTTTTGTAAGTAAAAAATGTTTTGAAGCAGACCAAAAAAGACCCTTTCGGGTCTTATATATTAATAAAGAAAATTTTATTTAACTTTTCTATACTTGCTTTTCATACCAATCAAGATAAATGCCACCTGTCTTGGTTCTAGGCATGCAATTTTAAGTATGCATTAATAAATTCATCAAGTTTACCGTCCATTACACTCTGTATATTGCCCACTTCCACATTTGTCCTGTGATCTTTAACAAGACTGTAGGGATGAAAAACATATGACCTGATCTGGCTACCCCACGCTATTTCTTTCTGAGTACCTCTTATCTTGTCGAGTTCTTTTTGCTGTTCTTCATGATATATTTCAAAGAGTCTTGCTTTTAAAATCTTCATCGCAGCATTTCTGTTACTCTGTTGAGAGCGTTCGTTTTGACAGGTCACCACTGTATTTGTGGGGAGATGTGTTATGCGCACTGCAGATTCGGTTTTATTCACATGTTGCCCACCTGCACCTCCCGAACGGTAAGTATCGATTTTAAGGTCTTCCTGTTTGATTTCTATTTCCATATCATCGTTAATTTCGGGAATGACATCAACGGAAGCAAAAGAGGTGTGGCGTCTGCCTCCTGCATCAAAAGGTGATATTCTTACAAGGCGATGGACTCCTTTTTCAGATTTTAAATATCCGTAAGCATTCATACCTTCTACTAGTATTGTAACACTTTTTACCCCTGCTTCATCTCCGGAAAGGATATCAAGGGTGGTCACTTTATGACCTTTACTTTCGGCCCATCTAGTGTACATGCGAAGTAGCATACCCACCCAATCTTGGGCCTCAGTCCCTCCCGCACCTGCATGTAGAGAGAGGATGGCATTTTTACTATCATGCTTACCTACGAGTAAAGTATCTAGTTTGATTTTATCTAAAAATCTTTTAAAATTGCCCATTTCACAGTGTAGTTCCTGTTTTAATTCTTCATCATCACTATCAGCGCAAAGTTCCATTAATGTTTCCAAGTCACTGTATTTTCTTTCAAGACTGGAATAAGCACTAGATTTACTTTTAAGATTGTTTAATTGTTGCAAAATCTTTTGAGCCGATTTCTGATCACCCCAAAAATCAGGGGCAAATGTTTGTCGTTCTAACTTGTGTATTTTAGACCTGATTTTATCGATTTCAAAGTGAATCCCTCAATTCCGTCAAAACAGGCTTCATACCCTCTATTTCTATTTTATATTCATCGAGCATGGTCAAGTCCCTCTTTTCATATATATATATATTATGATTTCACTTTAAACCAATCTACCACAGCATTTCTTGTATTTTAAACCACTACCACAGGGACAGGGGGCGTTGCGACCTATTTTCTTCTTTTTGCGCACGGGTTTTGGTTTAGCCGTGGTATTTTCTGCGGCCGTGTCCTTGTGAGAATACGACATACTGTAAGTTTTTCGCTGTCTTTCAGGAGCAGCCTTTACCTGGACTCTGAAAAGATACCGAAGCACATCTTCCTGTATGCTCCGTATCATTTCCTGAAACATTTCGTAGCCTTCAAATTTATACTCTTGCACCGGATCCCTCTGACCGTAAGCCCTAAGGCCTATGCCTTCCCGCAATTGATCCATGTTGTCGATATGATCCATCCACTTTTGGTCTACGATTTTAAGCATTATATAGCGCTCTAATTCACGCATTATTTCATTTCCTAGTTCTGTCTCCTTTTGCTCATAGGCAGCCTGAGCCTTTTCAATAATTGCCTTCCGAATATCCTCTCTGATCACGTTTTCTGATGCCCCGACTTCAACAGTGTATTCAATTTGAAATATATCCACAAGTTGTTCCGAAAGTCCCTTAAAATCCCATTCTTCAGGATGAATCGCCGTGGCAACATATATATCAAGTAGATTATCAATTACCTCGATTATCATTTCATTGATATTTTCCTTGAGGTTTTCATTTTCTAGCACTTTCCTTCGTTGGGAATACATTACTTCACGTTGTTTGTTCATTACATTATCGTATTCTAAAACATGTTTTCTTATATCAAAATTTCTGGCTTCAACCTTTTTTTGGGCATTTTCAATAGATCTTGTTATAAGCGGATGTTCGATAACTTGATCTTCTTCAAGACCTAGCCTGTCCATTACACCTTTTATGTTGTCTGCCCCAAAAAGCCGCATTAAATCATCTTCCAAAGAAATGTAGAACCTCGAGGTGCCGGGGTCCCCTTGTCGACCTGAGCGGCCCCGAAGCTGGTTATCAATTCTCCGGGCCTCATGTCTTTCAGTACCTATTATGTGTAGGCCCCCTAATTTTGGCACATCATCACCCAAAACTATATCTGTCCCTCTACCGGCCATATTTGTAGCAATAGTGACAGCTTTTCTTTGCCCTGCTTGAGCCACTATTTCGGCCTCTTTTTCATGATATTTTGCATTTAATACCTGATGGGGAATGCCCTTTAGTTTCAACATATTGCTAAGAAGTTCAGATTTTTCTATGGAAACTGTACCTACTAATACTGGCTGACCTCTTTTATAGCATTCTTCGATTTCTTCAACAACAGCGCAAAACTTGCCGTTTTCCGTTTTGTAAATCGCATCAGGATAGTCCACCCTTATCATTGGTTCATTTGTTGGAATAACAACAACATCAATACCGTAAATCCCGCGGAACTCATCTTCCTCTGTTGCAGCGGTACCAGTCATTCCGGCAAGCTTTTTATACATGCGGAAGTAATTTTGAAAAGTTATGGTAGCTAATGTCTTGCTTTCGTTTTCAACCTTCACACCTTCCTTAGCCTCTATGGCCTGGTGTAAGCCGTCACTATACCTTCGTCCTAACATAAGTCTACCAGTGAATTCATCTACGATTATTACTTGATTGTCTTTCACTACATAATCCCTATCACGTTTCATGAGCACATGAGCTTTTAATGCTTGTCGAAGATGATGAAGTAGCTGGGTATTCTTTTCATCGTAGAGATTTTCAACACCAAGAAACTTTTCGGCTTTATTGATACCTTTATCAGTGGGTATTACACTATGAGCTTTTTCATCTACAGTAAAATCATCGTCAATAATTAACTGGGGGACAAATCTAGCGAATTTATGATATATGGCTGTTGATTCCTCAGCTTGGCCGGAGATTATCAGCGGGGTTCTGGCCTCATCAATGAGTATACTATCAACCTCATCGATAATAGCGTAATTCAATGGTCTTTGCACCATTTGGTCTTTATTATGGACCATATTATCTCTCAAATAGTCAAATCCAAATTCATTGTTCGTACCATAAGTTATATCTGCATTATAGGCATTTTTGCGCTCACTAAAATCCAAGCCGTGGACTATCAAGCCTACTTCAAGACCAAGGAAACTGTATATTTCGCCCATCCACTCACTATCTCTCTTTGCAAGATAGTCATTTACAGTAATTATGTGAACACCTTTACCGGTAAGAGCATTTAAGTAAACCGGCATAGTTGCCACTAATGTTTTGCCTTCACCTGTTTTCATCTCGGCTATACGACCTTGGTGTAAGACAATCCCTCCCATCACTTGTACATCAAAAGGCCTCATGCCAAGTGTCCTTTTAGATGTTTCCCTCACCACTGCAAAAGCCTCAACCATTATATCATCCAAAGTCTCACCTTTTAAAAGCCGTTCTTTGAATTCTTTAGTCTTATTGCGGAGTTGCTCATCAGTGAGCCTTTCTATTGATGGTTCCAAAGTATTGACCTTATCAACTGTTTTTTGAAGCTTTTTTATCTCTTTTTCGTTGCTATCACCGAATATTTTTTTCAAAAAACCTAGCATAATATCACCTCACCTATTGACAACACACACAAAGGTTTCAACACTAAAGCCAAAGTTGAATTTATTACAGTAATAAGGAACCGTATCGGTTCCCTGTATTAGCTACTTAATTGTATCACTTAATATCCTCTTTTTCAATTACAAAGATCCCCTTACTCCTCGGAGCTTCATTTTTTACTCAAAACACCTATTTTTCTATTAACTGCATTTAATACTGCTGCAACA
Organism: uncultured Clostridia bacterium; assembly: GCA_964389965.1. Taxonomy (GTDB): domain Bacteria; phylum Bacillota; class Thermosediminibacteria; order Thermosediminibacterales; family Tepidanaerobacteraceae; genus DUNY01. Next base: position 6,640 of record CAYMGK010000073.1, read on the forward strand.
GTCGCTTCATATGTATCTAGTTTCACAATGGCACTTCCCAAAAGGCATTCATCTTTTTTGTCAATTAAAGATGAAACTAATACTGATATGACCTGTCGGTTGCCTATCTCAAATGTATGTACTTCTTCAAAAGAAAAAGCGGTGCTATCACCAATAAACGTGGAAATGGCATCTATCGTAGCACATGCCACAGTTCTCATGCGACTTTGCAGTGATATTCCACCACTTGCCTTTCCCTCGAAAACTTCCCCTTTTGAATCTGCAAGTAAAACCTTCACTTCTAAATTATTCGGAGTTTTATCTGTTGAAATTCTCTTTATTCTAAGTCTTGGTTCAAATAGCCTTTTGCTTTCGTCATCTATTTGCGCAATATTAATTTTATTGTGCTCGATTTCAGATCCGATAAAGGCTATCAATGTGGATTCTATATCTTTAACTATCTGCTCTCGGTTTCTATCGGGTTTTGAAACAACATGGATTTCCGATATTTTGCCATCATCTCCTGTTACAATTCTAGCGGAAACAATGCCTTCTATCTTTTTTATCAGTGATTTACAATGTGGGATAATTTGACTTGATTCCAAAGATTCACTCAAAATATCACCTCCAGTTTCCATATACGGCACCCACACTATATGAATTCGACTTTTTGTCTTGATTTCCTTTATTATTAAGGAAAAAATAGGCAAAGTCATCTATTTTATTAGCAGACTTTGCCCATTTAGCAATATTTATAATAGTTCCGGCTCTATTAAACCGAAGTTTCCGTCACGTCTTTTATAAACTACATTGACCATATCGGTTTCAGCATTGGAAAAGACGAAAAAGTCATGGCCTAGTAATTCCATTTGCATTATCGCTTCTTCTAAATCCATGGGTTTTAAAGCAAATTTCTTGACCCTTACAACTTTGGGTTCACTGTCATCATGTATTTTCTGCTTTTTGTTGTTGTATTTGAATGACGTCTTTTTGATTTTTCGTGCCAACTTGGTTTTGTATTTCTCTATTTGTTTTTCAAGCTTATCCACTACTACGTCCACAGAAGAATACATGTCTTGGGTCTCGGTTTCACCACGGAGTAACATTCCATTGATAGGCATAGTAACTTCGACTATATGCCTGTCTTTTTCTACACTTAGAGTCACCTGAGCCTCAATATCACCTTCAAAAAATTTTTCGAGCTTACCTACCTTTTTTTCTGTATACTCTCTTAAAGCTTTTGTTACAGTAAAGTTTTTACCACTTATTGTGATTTTCACAAAGTTCAACTCCCTTCAGGGAATTTTTATTATAAAATGCATTTCAAGAACAATGCACTTTATCAATATTTAGACTTAAATTTTCAATCTGTATAACCCAGATATAAAAACTTATTGTATATTATATATATTATTCCCTATTTATGCAAAAAACTTTACCAGAAGTTAACTACAAAAACGAAAAGCCCGGAATAAAAATCCGGGCTTGCTTTCAGCTATATAATTATCACATTTGCAGCTTGAGGACCTTTTTGTCCTTCCACTACATCAAATTCGACAGTATCTCCTTCTTTTAAAGTTTTAAAGCCTTCTTGCTGAATTGCCGAGTAGTGCACAAATACATCGTTGTCCCCTTCGACTTCAATAAAGCCGTAACCCTTTTCTTGATTGAACCACTTTACTTTACCTTGCAATTATTCATTCCTCC
>CAYMGK010000074.1:0-2054 GCA_964389965.1 uncultured Clostridia bacterium
CCGATGATAATGTGAAGCTATTACTTGATTGTGAGAAACTCTTAAGTGAAGATGAGCTTGAAGATTTCGGTAAACTAGAGTAATATAGGAAGAAATACATTGTTTTAATACACAGTGCAGGGAAAGTCCGTTTCTATGGCTTTCTTTGCACTGCAGTTTATAAGGGTGAAAAATGAAACCTTTTACAGAAAAAGAATTCATACAATTTACCAAGTTTATTAAACGCAACTATGGAGTAAACCTATTACATAAAAAAACTCTTGTAATAGGAAGGTTGCAGAACTACATAATGCAGCAAAATTTTAAAAGTTTCTCAGATTACTTCGATTTCGTTATGTCAGATAAGACGGGAAAAGCGGCGGCCTCCTTAGTAAACAAGATTACTACTAATCACACATTTTTCATGCGAGAACCGAAGCACTTCGAGTATTTCAAGAATCATGTTTTACCCGGATTAGTTATTAGAGAACAAAAGCGTAAAGACCTGCGAATATGGAGTGCAGGATGTTCCACAGGCGAAGAACCTTTTACACTTGCTATGATAATTGACGAGTATTTTGGTGATGCAAAACTAGAATGGGATACAAAAATACTTGCTACGGATATCTCTGGCAAAGCATTAGATATAGCAAAAAAAGGTGAGTATGAAAGTGAGAGGGTTAGCTCATTGCCTGCTAGTTGGAGGTTGAATTATTTTAAGAAACTCGACAACGGAAGGTATGCTATTTCAGATAGGATTAAAAATGAGGTTATTTTTAGGCGATTCAATCTAATGGAAACTGATTTTCCTTTTAAGCGCAGGTTCCATGTAATATTTTGTAGGAATGTAATGATATATTTCGATGCAAAGACAAGGGCGGGGCTTATAGAGAAGTTCTATAATATCACAAAACATGAGGGCTACTTGTTCATAGGCCATTCAGAATCCATAAATCGCGAACAGACAAATTACAAATATGTTATGCCTGCAGTATATAGGAAGTGAATATTGCCATGAAAAAGATAAGGGTTTTAGTAGTTGATGATAGTATTGTATTTAGGGAAGTTCTGGCAAGGGGGATTTCTTCTGATCCATATATAGAAGTTGTGGCAACTGCCAGTGATCCTTTTGATGCAAGGGATAAGATCATAAAGTATGAACCTGATGTCATGACTTGTGATATAGAAATGCCCAAAATGAATGGGATTGAATTTGTTAAAAGATTAATCCCACAGTATCCCATACCTGTTATCATGGTAACTACTGTAAGCGGGGCAGTTTTTGAGGCTATAAAGGTAGGGGCTGTTGACTTTGTTACAAAACCCGATGTGGGATCCGTAAGAAATGTGAAAGACTTCATATATGAGATGATACAAAAAGTTAAAATCGCATCAGTGGCGAGAGTTGGCCTAGGAAATAATAGACGGGTTGTAAGCAAAGTTTCAGGCCATGTAAAGCATCAAACTGACACGAAGATAATAGCGATTGGCGCATCCACTGGGGGGACGGAGGCTATTAGCAAAATTTTAAAATCCCTTCCTAATAGCACTCCGGGGATTGTGGTGGTCCAACATATTCCCCCAGTATTTTCCCAGATGTTCGCCGAAAGGCTCAATGATTCCACCTCATTTAGCGTAAAAGAAGCGCAAACAGGGGACTATGTTGAAACAGGTCATGTCTTCATCGCACCGGGTGACCAACACATGAAAATAAAAAAGGTCGGCGAAAGATTTAGGATAGATTGTTTCAAAGGTGAAAAAGTTAGTGGCCATCGGCCCTCAGTGGATGTACTTTTCGAATCTGTTGCAGAGCAGGCAAAGGACAATGCTGTTGGAGTAATCCTTACAGGAATGGGTTATGATGGGGCAAAGGGTCTACTTTTAATGAAACGAAAAGGTGCGCGAACTATAGGGCAAGATGAGGATTCCGCCGTGGTTTACGGTATGCCGAAAGTAGCCTACGATATTGGTGCTATCGAAAAACAGGTTCCCCTCAATGACATACCCCAAACGGTCTTTTCTTTTATAAATGGAGGATAGAATAAAATGAATAAAATAGTAATGCTAGATATTAG
>CAYMGK010000074.1:2064-5125 GCA_964389965.1 uncultured Clostridia bacterium
AAATGGAGGATAGAAAATGTCAAAAGTAGTTGGAATAGGTGAGCATGTCATAACAAGCAATGTAAATGATACATTAACGGCTTTTGCTTTATCAACTTGCATTGGTTTGACATTGTACAGCCCTTTGAAGCGGGTCCTTGGAATGGCCCATATTGCATTACCCTGCTCATCCAAGAGTAAAAACAAAGCATTACTAGGATATTATGCGGATACAGCGGTGCCATTTATGATAGATAAAATGTGTTATAGGTACGGTTGCAATATTGACGAAATTAAATTTTGCTTATACGGTGGTGCAAAGTCACCAAATGGTAGGGATTTTTTTAAAATAGGGGAGCAGAACATTAAAGCTGTTAAGGCCATTCTATCGTCGCTAAAGGTGACTTATGATGCAAAAGAAACAGGAGGGGTTCGCAGTAGGACAGTAAAAGTAGATGCTGCTACTGGTAGAGCAAAAATAAGATATCATTCCATTATCATATAAAAAATAACATGTCTTGATCTAGGGGAAGTTGTCCCTAGTTCTGTGAGAGGGACTTTCTACATCGGAATCAAATACAATATGTCTGTGTTTGTTTTTAGGAGGATTAAGGTGCAAATACAAAAAGTGAAATTGACTGAATGTAAAACAGGGGATATTCTAGCGGAAGCACCGACCAACATACATGGGGCCATCATAGTTCTAGAGGATACAGTGTTGAATGAATACATAATAAACAAATTAATTCAAACGGGAATAAAATCAGTAAAGATTTATGTATGTTCCAAAAAGGGGAAATCAGGCAAATCGAATGATGTTTACTTGAACATCAAAAAAAACTATAGGGCGGGAATATTATCCGTAAAATCAATAATAACTGACATCGCCCGTGGTGAGCCTTTAGATAAAAATGAAATTGATAAAATCATAGACATAGTATGTAGTGGGATGACTAATGTTGACTATGTTTTAAAAATCATAGATAGGGAAAGGAATTACGATGAAGAGACATATATACACAGCTTAAATGTGGCTTTTTATGCTATGCTCTTGGGAAATTGGCTTAATTATGACAATAAAAACATAAGAAAGTTTGTTAAAGCCGGTTTATTGCACGATATTGGCAAAATAAAGATCCCAATAGAAATACTTAATAAGGAATCAAGTCTCACTGAAAGTGAATTCGAACTTATAAAAAAACATACTTTTTACGGGTATCAAATGGCAAAATCCTCTGGATGTATCTCAGAAGGTGTTTGTGACGCTATTTTACTACATCATGAGAGGGAGGATAAATCCGGATATCCTTTAGGAATAGGTGGGGACAGGATAAATACGACTTCAAAAATAACCGCAATCGCTGATGTCTATGATGCTATGACATCTGATAGGGTTTACAGAAAGAAATGGACACCTTTTGAAGTGTTTGAAATGTTTGAAACAATAGGTGTAAGTAAATTTGACTACGGGTTGACAAAAGTGTTTTCAAGTAAATTGTCAACATACTTTATAGGCACAAAAGTGCTACTGAATACAAAGGAAATCGGAGAAATAGTCTATATACCGCCATATGGAATTACAGACCCTATTATAAAAATAGGTGATGATTATATTGATTTAGTGCAAGAAAAAGATATATACATATCCTCTATCTTCACCTGAACCGAAGTATTTTTTATAAATCAAAAGAGAAAAGGAGAAAGGGCCGGAAATGTACAAAATATTAATAGCTGATGATGAAAGAGCTCTTAGGGTACTTGTAAGGGGGACCTTAGAAATCGGAGATTATGAAATTATAGAGACGGACAACGGTTTAGATGCACTTAGGCTAGCGAAGCAAGAAAAGCCTAATTTGATTATACTTGATGTGATGATGCCAGGGATGACTGGATATGAGGTATGTAAAAACATCAAAGATGATCCAGATACTTCAGATATGAAAGTCTTAATTTTGACTGCAAAAGGTCAGCAGCAAGATAAGGAAGCGGCGTGGGATGTAAAGGCAGATTATTATCTTGCAAAGCCCTTCAGCCCCATGAAGCTTTTATCTCTGATCGAGGGGATAATCAACAAAACACGGGGATAATAAAATCTGGCAAATCCTGGAGGGAAAAAAAGATGGAAGAAAAGCACAACAGTAAAGCTGAACTTGAAAGGATAAACTTACACCTAAAGGAAAGTAAAGAAAATTTACGCCTTATCTTAGACTCTACTGCAGAGGGAATTTATGGTGTTGACACTGACGGTAACTGCACTTTTTGCAATAAGAGCTGCCTAGAACTACTAGGGTATGAGGATCAAATCGAACTAATAGGTAAAAACATGCACTGGCAGATTCACTATAAGCGCCTAGATGGTTCCGAAATCTCCCTCGAAGAATGTAAAATGGATAGAGCATTTCGTAAGGGTGAAAGTGTTCATGTGGAAGATGAGGTACTTTGGCGAAAAGATGGGACTTATTTTCATGCGGATTATCATTCTTATCCTCAGTATCGCAATGGTAAACTTGTTGGTGCTGTCATTACATTTACTGATATAACGGAGCGCAAAGAAACTAGGCGCCAAATAAAAGAGGCCTATGAACAGTTGCGAGAAAGACAGTATTCTCTAGAGGAGCAAAATGCCTTAATAGAAGAATTAAATGCCCAATTGGAAGTGGAAAACCGGCGATATCTTCAACAAAGGGATACATTGCGCTCAATTCTTGATTCTTTGAAAGCGGGGATAATGAAGATAGACATGGCAGGGGAAATCATATTCATAAATGAAGCCTGGAAAGAGCTTTTTAATTACAAAGATTGCGAAGGTGCTTATAATTCTCATGACGATCTTTTTATATGTGAAGGTCCTCTTTGTGAGGCAGAAAAGTTTTTAAAGACTACATTAACAGGTATTAAGGAAAAGGATAAAATTCTAATAGAACTTGTGAGCCTTATTGGGGATAAAAACAAGCGATATAATATAGACTTAGAGCAAGCAAGCCCTGTCAAAAGGTTCCTAAACTTATACTCTAATCCATGTATTGATTCTAAGGGGCACAGTTTTGGAAGGGTATTTGTTGTAAGAGATGTGTCACACCAA
>CAYMGK010000074.1:5135-8099 GCA_964389965.1 uncultured Clostridia bacterium
CTGGTACGATTAAAAGAAGTTGAAAGACTTAAGATGGAATTAATAAGCACAGTAAGCCATGAGCTTAGGACCCCTATGAGCAGTATTTTAGGCTTTTCTGAATTGTTACTGACAAGGAAACTTGCCCAAGAGCGCAGGCAAGAGTATTTTGGCATAATTAATTCAGAAGCTAAAAGACTCACTCTTTTAATAAATGATTTCTTAGATATCCAACGAATGGAAAGTGGAAAACAGATTTTCAATAAAAAACACCATTCAATTGACTCTATAGTACAAGAAGCAATAAAACTTTTCAAAGATGCGGAAGACAAACATAAAATCATATATAAGACCAATACAACAAGGGAACCGATGATATACTGTGATAAAGACAAGATTTTACAGGTTTTATCCAATTTACTGTCAAATGCTATTAAATATTCACCTGATGGTGGAGAAATAAAGGTCAATCTTGTGGTGGAAAGTGGGAAAGTAACGATTAGTATAACAGATCGTGGTCTTGGTATACCTGATGATGCTAAAGATAAGATATTTACTAAATTCTTCAGAGTTGATGATAATGACCACAGGAAAATTGATGGGACGGGTTTGGGTCTTGCTATTTGCAATGAGGTAATTCGGGCACATGGTGGTAAGATAGGCTTTGAATCAGTTAGAGGTGAGGGTAGCACATTTTTCTTTAATCTACCCTGCAAATTCCATGTACTCGATGATATAAAGGAGAATAAACAGTATAAATGTAAAGGTGCTTTACTTATTGTAGAAGATGATATTTCAATGGTAAACCTCATAAAAGAGACATTGAAGGATGAAGGGTTAAAGATGGATGCTGTGGCAAGTGGTGAAAAGGCCCTACAGCTTATCGAAAAGAACGAGTACATATTAATTATATTGGATATTGGGTTAAGTGGAAAGCTCAATGGATGGGATATAGTAGAAAAATTAAAATCAAAACAAACCACTGCAAATATACCGATAATCATATCGAGTATTTATGAAAATAAAGAGCGGGCACGTAAAAACGGCATTACAAATTATCTTGTAAAGCCTTTCACACCACTACAGTTAAAGCAGATAGTTAAAAAAGCCTGTAATGGGGAACTGGACTGTAAGATGATGGTGAAGGAAAATGAAAGTGATATAAAGAGTTTGATTGAGGATACATTGGCAAATAAGGGGTTGAAAGTAAGTAAAATTGAATACTGTGGTAATGTGTTAATAATAACCTTTAAAGGGGGGCAGAGAAGTTAATGAAGAATGAGCGGGTAGGCCAATTGCTAGAAACTGCTCAGAGGACGTTTGTATGCGATATAAGGGATAAAATGGATGAAATATACGGGCTTTTAGATTCCAGGAGGGATATATGGTCAAGATCTGATGTTAAAAGGCTGTTAAAGTTTTTCCATTCAATTAGTGGCACTGCATCTACTCTTGGATTTTCCGACCTTGCTTTAATAGGAGAAAAATGGGAGGAGAAATTAGAGAATGTCATCGATCGGGATGGACAGTTTGATAAAATGCTTTTGAACGAGGTAAAGGCCGTGGTGAAAGACCTTGACCAAAAAGTATATAATCTAATTAAAAACTTAGATACACCGTGTGGTGAATCAGACGGTAGTGCTGGCGATGACCATGAGTATACAAGCCTTCCGAATAGGGGAAAAATACTGTTAGTTGATGATGACATTACAATACTAAAATTACTGGAAAACGCCTTCACTTTAGAAGGGTATAAGGTGTATATATGTGAAGATTCTCTATCGACTATGGATGCTATTACTACGATTAAACCGGATTTATTAATTTTAGATATTATGATGCCCAAAGTTAGTGGCTACCAGATTCTCAAAAAAATAAGATCCAAGCCCGAATACTCGGAAATATATGTCATATTTTTGAGTGCTAAAGTAAATGTTAGCGATAGGATCAAGGGCATGAAATACGGTGCAGATGATTATATTACAAAACCCTTTGTCGTGGAAGAAGTAATAACAAGAGTTGAAATGGTCATGAGAAGGTCAAACAAATATAAAGAAAAACTACTTAAAGATAGTTTGACCGGGGCGTATTCCAGATATTATTTCAACCTACGAATTGCAGAAGAGTTTGAGAGATATAAACGAAATGGCACGATTTTTTCCATAGCATTTTTGGATATGGATAATTATAAAGCAGTAAATGATAGATATGGGCATCAGACTGGGGATTATGTCTTAAGAGAAGTGGTTTCATATTTAGCTAAAAAACTTAGAAAATCCGACAGTATATATAGATATGGTGGTGAAGAGTTCATTATATTATTGCCGGATACTACCGCTGAAAAAGCCGTGACAGTGATGAACAGACTTCGTGAGGGGTTTAGTACACAGTTCATATCTGTAGGAAAAGGAAAATTTTGCACTACCTTTAGTGTAGGTATAAAACAGGTAAGTGAAAGTGATGAGAATGTAATGAAATTAATAGATGATGCCGATAAGGCAATGTACACTGCTAAAAGTTCCGGCAGAAACAGAGTTGTAGTATATGAAGAAGGAATAAAATTGGAGACCCTAAAGAAAACCATACTCATAGTTGAAGATGAAAATACGGTTTTAAAACTTTTGCAAGATAGGCTTTCTAATGCCGGGTATAATATAGTTACCACATGTAATGGTAAAAGTGCCATAAGGCTGGCAAAAGAAATTCATCCCGATATACTGGTTTTAGATATCATACTCCCAGATATTAATGGCTTTGAAGTATGTAAAGAAATAAAAAAAGATCCCCTTACACAATCAATAAAGATCATCATATTATCAAAAATAAAGCGCTCTAAAAGTATAGTTAAGGGTTTACATATTGGTGCAGATGATTATGTAACAAAACCTTTCTCTATGGAAGAACTTGAGGCCCGTATTATGAAGGTTTTAAGTAGTGCCGGTTAAACAGGCCCCGGTGAGGGAGCCAATAGAGGTGGATTACAAT